>JANQOL010000074.1 GCA_028289675.1 Pirellulaceae bacterium | reverse complement strand
TTCCGCTCCAAGGTCGTCGAACGCGATTGCGCTACGACCGGCTGCTTGAACCGCATCAACATGCAATGCCAGGCCATGCTCACGGCAGAACGCTGCAGTTTCAGCAATGGGTTGGAGACAACCGGTCTCGTTGTTGGCCATCTGCAGCGCAACGAGCTGCCGCTCACCTTGCTCCGGGGACCGAAGCACGACCTCGCCAATCTGCTCAACGCTGATTTGGCCCGCCTCACAAGCATCAATCTCGATGATCCGTGCCCCCGACAGCTTTGCCGGCGCAATCACCGAGTCGTGCTCGATCTTTGGCAGGAAGATCGTGTCCCAGTTTCTCGACAACGCCCAGGCATTGGCCTCGGTTGCACCGCTCGTGAAAACAACATTGCTCGGCTTGGTTCCAACCAGGGCAGCCACGCTCTCCCGTGCATCCTCGACGATCTTGCGCGCGGCACGGCCCTCCGCATGAACCGACGAGGGGTTGCCCGTCGCATCCATGGCCTGCAGCATCGCCTCGCGCGCTGCCGGCAACAGGGGCGCTGTCGCGTTATAGTCGAGATATGTCCGCGACACGATCATTCAGCTGCCAAGCCTTCCGGACTGGGTCGCAACGGTCGCACGGCAACGCTGGCTTGCAAAGCCGGACCGCCATCGATGACATCCTGCAACGAAACATCACTGAGGAAGGTTTGAATGTGACGGCTCAGCGCCGCCCAAAGGCCGTGCGTCAGGCAGCGCTCTTCACCGACACAACCGATGTTGCTACCGGCTATGCAGCGTGTCATGCGCGTTGGCTCATCAACAGCAGCAAGGATTTGCGAAACAAAGATCGATTGTGCCGGCAGGGCCAGTTGATATCCACCACCGCGACCGCGCACACTTTCGACCAGACCTGCATGCCGCAGCTGACCAAAAAGTCGGCCGAGATAAGCCTCCGACAACTCCTGCCGTGCAGCAATCTCCGACAGAGCAACCGAACGCTGATCACCGTGCTTGGCCAGATCAGCCATCGCCATAACGGCGTAGCGTCCTCGCGTATTCAATTCCACGGCTTCCGACCCCAGTTCCACTTAACGACTTCGGCAGCACACCGAAACTTTCAGCGACCACCCACTTGCAAAGACCCAGCGCAATTGTGCTAGAAGGTCGCTCCCGCACTGCGTTGCGCCAGCCAATGGCATGTGCTGTTTCGAATAGTTCTAAACTGAGCGGAATATGGAAATCCCAACCGCAGGAGTCAAGATTAATTCTACAGCCCTAGCGCAATAATTCCGCGGCACGACTGTCTTTACCCATCGACATATCCGTTGATGTCCCCCAAATGCACGGTTTGGGGATGCAGTGCCAATCCCCTGACAACACCAACACGCCGGTTATCAAGCCAATGCCCGAACTGATTATCAATGGCCCCGTGGGCCGTCTCGAAGCCCGTTATCATCACGAGCCCGATCCCCGAAGCCCATTGGCTTTGATCCTGCATCCGCACCCGCAGTTCGGCGGGACGATGAACAACCAGGTCGTCTATCACCTCTATTACACGTTTGTTGAGCGCGGCTTTTCCGTCCTGCGCTTCAACTTCCGTGGCGTCGGTCGCAGCCAGGGTTACTTCGACAATGGACCGGGTGAACTGGCCGATGCCGCAACCGCCTTGGACTGGATGCAAATCGCCAAGCCGGATTCCAAAGCATGCTGGATTGTTGGCGTGTCATTCGGAACATGGATTGCCATGCAGCTGCTGATGCGTCGACCGGAGATCGACTCGTTTATCTGTGTCGCGCCGCCGGCCAATCTGTACGACTTCTCGTTTCTGGCCCCCTGCCCAGCATCAGGTCTGCTCGTCAACGGCGACCGCGACCGCGTCGTACCGTCCGCTTCGGTGGCGGAGCTCTCACAGAAGACAAAGGTCCAGAAGGGCATTATCCTGCAGCACGACATCATTCCGGAAGCTAACCACTTCTTT
>JANQOL010000086.1 GCA_028289675.1 Pirellulaceae bacterium | reverse complement strand
TGCTAGGCTCCAATTTTACATCGCATATCACCTGCACCTTCGACGATTGCGTCGGGTTTGTCTACAACACGCAAACCCTGAGCTTGATCCCCGGTTCACTGACTTCTTTGACTGGCCTGGGATTTACTCGGGCTCCACTACGGGCCGAATTTCGACCAGTCGGCACCTCCGGCGACGCAGACTTCTACGCCTATTCCGTTCACCTCAAAGCGGGAACATCCGGTTCAGATGAAGCACGACGCGAGACGGAATCGATCGCACTTCGCGCGGACGTCGATGCACTGGGTGACGGAGAACACGTTTTAGTGTTCGGCGACTTCAACTTCCAAGGAAGTTCCAACGAAGACGCATGGCCGCATCTTGTGGCAAGTGGAAACGGACGATTGAACGATCCCATCAATCGCCCAGGTAACTGGAACAATAACTTTTCGTTTCGTGACGTGCACACGCAGAATCCTCAGGATGATCCCAACGGCGGCTACATGGATGATCGCTTCGATCTGATCCTGGCAACCGACGAAGCCATTTCTGCCGGAGGGCTGAGGTATCTGCCGAATTCGTACCGCGCGTACGGAAACAACGGAACGCATAGTCTGAATGGCCCAATCACCAGCGGCAGTGGAGCTTCGCCCGCTATCCTGACCGCTCTGTCGCTGGCCAGTGACCATTTGCCTGTTGTTATGGATCTCGAATTTAGTTCCGTTCCTGGCAGCTTGACCATTGCAGAAAGTGGTGGCTCCACCAATGCGATCGAAGGTGGCGGCACAGATGACTTCACCGTCGTGCTGGATACCGTTCCTTCCGCAAATGTGTCCGTTCAGGTCACGCCGGACAGCCAAGTTGATTTGGGGGCAGGACCTGGCACCCCCGTATTCCTTTTCTTTTCACCCTCTACTGCGCTAACGCCCCAACCCGTTACGGTCGCCGCGGTGGACGACATGATCGCTGAGGGTAATCACGTCGGCACAATTTCCTTCGCCACCACCAGCAGCGACTCGAACTACTCTGGAGTTGTAACGCCTGATGTAAATGTGAACATCACAGACAACGATGTAGCGTTTTCAATTGCCCAAGATCCCATTGAGGTGCTTGCGGGAACAGGTACGGTGACCATTGAGTTGCAGTTGACCGGCCCCGCTGCCATCGATGCGTTTACTTACGCTATCGGAATCGGAGACGGAATGGGCGGCGGAGGCACAGGTGTGGCGCCAAGCTTTACCGCACCAGGTGCGCTGCTGAACGGAGTGGCTGGCTGGACGCAGAACGGGAATTTGCCAACGCCTCAAATTGCGTTTGGAAACGTGAATGCCCCGTTTGGAACTGGCCAGACGGCGGCGCTGCCCGAAGCCGTATTGGCTCTCACCATTGATACGTCGCAATCTGTGGCCGGCGATTCGTGGCCCATCAATGTGAACGTGAACGGCTTCTCAAACGCGTCTTTGAGTGGTAGCGCATTTGAAACGGTTGCGGAGAATGCCACGCTCAGTTTTGTCGCGGCTGGCGCGGTCGTTGATCGCCACCTGTTCTACAACAATAGCTTTTATGACGGAAATGGAACTGCAGTCAGCGCAGCAGACTTTGCTGCGATCGACGTATCCAAGTCGGCATATATTGCGGGATCTGGTCCAGCAACGTTTGCGAACTACAGCGGCTATAGCCAAGGGATCAACGGCATCTTCATCGATATTGCCGATCTTGGCACAACGCCGACAGCAGATGATTTTGAGTTCGCTGTGGGCAACGACAATACACCAGCCGGTTGGAACGTATTGACCGTCGAACCGGCAATCGAGAGGTTCAATGGCGCAGGAACGGGCGGCTCGGATCGGGTTGCCTTGACTTGGCCAGACAACGCAATACCGACAGACCAGTGGTTGGAAGTAAATGTGCTTTCAACAGGCCCCAACAGCATCGTTGGAGTCACCGACGTTTTCTATTTTGGGAACTCGATCGGTGAAACTGGAGTAGGAACAACAAGAGTTGACTCGTCCGATGCAGGTGCGATTGCCGCGAACTTCACAGGTTTTTTCGATCCCGCCGAATCAGTGGATTTTGCATTCGACATCAACAAATCAAGCCGAATTGATAGCGTGGATGCAGGGATAGTCGCTGCCAACTTTGACGGTTTCACGGATGTGCCGATCGCCTTGATCAACATCGGTGTAACCTCTTCCGCGTCGAGCGATTCAACTCTGGCTGCCTTCTTTGGCCCAACTGGACAACCATCTTTCGGTGGTTCCCCAAGTTTTGCGTTGCGATCTGCACCAGCGAGCCCAACAAAACCTACCAGTTTGCAGCCAGAACTTGGTGAGCTGGGGACTCGAAATCCCGAAACGCAATCTGCAGCTTCACCAATTCATGTTCCTTTGGAGCTAGATGCGAAGAAGGAGGAGACAGCAATCGCTCTTGACGCAGCACTTTTGCAACTGCTTGATGAACCAGCTGTCTCGACTCAGCTCTTGGACGTCCCGACCTAGCAGACGCCCAGGTCAGGGATTCTGCAACACTTGCGCCACATGCCGCACGTGCGGTTGTTGAACCATACTGTGATGATGGCCCGGCACGAAGTGGACGCGTACGTTCGGACACAGATGCCCCCAGCCACGATCTTCGGCGACCTCTAATTCACAGGGTATCTCGCTGGGGCGCACCAACAACACGGGCACGTCCAGTGGCTGTAACCGATAGTGGCGTGCCAGTTCGACATGATGATGAAACAAGTGTTGCAAGTCTTCCAAAGCGCGCGATACCACTTCGGGCGAACTATCGTCCTGCAAGACACCGAGCTGCTTAGCGTGCTCCCATAGAAAACGAAGTTGTTCTTCGGCCGGTAGCTCAGCCAACTGATCCAAAGTCAGCTCAATGCCATATTCGAGCCCGACATTGACTTGCTCCGACTCCGGAACCAGATCCGTGGCTCCAGTCGGAATGGTCGTATCCAGCAAGATCAATCGTTCCACCGATTGCCTTTCGGCCGTCAACTGCCGCGCCAGTTCGTAGGCGACCAAGCCGCCTAATGACCAGCCGCCAAGCGTATAGGGTCCTGCCGGCTGAACCGAGCGAATCGCGTCCAAATACTCGGCGGCCATATCTGTCAGCGTCGCCGGCAATTCTTCGTGGCCGTGCAGTCCGCGCGACCGGATACCAAAGAGCGGTTGCTCGGGCGCCACACACTCGGCCAATTCCCGATAACAAACAACAATTCCGCCGGGCGGATGCACCATGAACAGCGGCTGGCGGCCTCCGCTGGGCTTCAAAGACGCAATCAACGGATGCGTACCCGTCGTGGACTGGACGTCCGCGGCCTGAGCCCGCTGGCTGGCAATGCACTCCGCGCCAAAACGTTGACTGAGAGGCTCCGGATAGAGTTCCGCCAATCGCCCAGCCATTTGCAGAATGTCTGCCAGATCAAAGACCAGCGCGGTCGGTACATGAATGTTCAAATCTTCCGACAGACGGTTGGTGAGCATAGCCGCTTGTAGCGAGCTGCCGCCAGCGTCAAAGAAGTTTTGATTGGCACCAATGTGCTCAACTCCCAAAATCTCGCACCATGCCTGCGACAGATAACGTTCCAGCGCCGTGTTGGGTTCGATCAGCTGCTGCGCCGAAACCTCTGAAGACACCACGTCTGGCAGTAGTCCACGATCGACTTTGCCACTGGCCGTCAACGGCATCTCTTGGACGATCATCAATGCCGATGGCATCTTAAAGGGTGGCAGGTGATCCGACAAAAAGCGCCGCAGCGTCCGGACGAGATTCGCTTCCCCAGCGGCGCGATCAACGGAGTCTACCGCACCCGATTGCGGATTGGTCAACTGCACGAAAGCCAACAGGTTGGCCGTCGCGCCTGCACCGTCGACTTTGGCCGCCGCACGCTCCACCAGGTAGTGCGATTGCAATAAGGTTTCCAACTCACCCAACTCGATGCGGTACCCTCGCAGTTTGACTTGATGATCGGTGCGCCCCAGGAATTCGATCTGACCATTCGCCCGGCGCCGTCCTCGGTCGCCAGTGCGGTAGACGCGCTGCGTTGCGTCGACTGGGTCGGGAATGAATCGTTCATCGGTTAGCGCCGGCTGATTCAGGTAACCTCGCGCCAAACCGGCTCCTCCGATGGCAATCTCCCCAGGTACGGTATCGGGCAACACGTTCTGATGCTTGTCCAAAATCAAGACATACGCGCCGGCGATGGGCTCGCCGATAGGCACCGTTCGCCGAGCCGGATGCATCGTCAGATTGCAGGCCGTCGCCTCGATAGCGGCTTCGGTGGGACCGTAGAAGTTCCAAAACTCCGCTCGGCTCACGCGTCGAATCTGCTCCGCCAGAGAAGCTGGCATCGATTCTCCGCCCGTCCAGATCAACCGCAAGCTCTGACATTCTGGAAAACGAGGATGAGACACCAACAACTGAAGCAGGCTCGGAATGGCCGGTAGAACGGTAATCTCGTCTCTCACGATTTGATCGATCAGTGCGTTCGGGTCCGCATGCGCGTCAGCGTCAGCCCACACCAATTCGGCGGACTGAGTCAACGTGGTCCAAGCGATTCCCAAACCGGCGTCGAACTGATGTGACAACAGCATCAACACGCGATCCTGGGCACTTAGTGGCACGTCGCGCATTCTCCAGAGCAACGTGTTGACGACGGAACGATGCTCCACCAGAACTCCTTTGGGCTTGCCGGTGGATCCCGATGTATAGACTACATAAGCCAAGTTCTCAGGTGCCGTCCGACAAGGAATCGGTTCGTTCGTTTCAGCCAAAGCACCCGCTGTCGCCAGGGGAGGCAATTCAAGCACGGGACAATTTAAGTCCAGCAAGCGCTCCGCCCAGCCGGATTCGGCCACCAACAACGGTGCCTGCGTGTCGCGCACCACATGCTCCAAGTCATGCGCGGGCTGTGCCAAATCGACTGGTACACAAGCAGCACCGGCCAGATGAATGGCCAGCATCGCAGCACAAGCCGAGGCACCCTCCGCGGCTAGCACGGGTACCATCACTTCGGGCCCGACTCCGCGCGACACCAAATCGTCCGCCAGTCGACCACTCAGCCGAAAGAGTTGCTGGTAGCTGAGCTGAACACCTCGACAACGCAGCGCGGACGCCTGTGGGTGGCTGCTGGCAGCCGAGGCAATCAAGCCACAGACGGTCTGATCACGACTACTATCTTCGGCGTCTAAGGTGCTAGCTCCATCGGTCGACGTAGAAGACTTGCCGGTCGATCTGTTTCCGGAACTTCGCCGGCCAACTCCATCCTCAACCGCATGCCAGTTCAGTCTGGAAAGCTGCTGGTGCGGTTCTGCCAACAGTGTGCGCAATAAGGTAGAAAAGTTGACCGCCATCTGCTCAACGGTGTCCGCATCGAACAAGTGTTTGCAATAGCACAACATGCCCCTCAGTTCAGACTCGGTTTGCTCGAAGATGAACTCCAGGTCATAGTGGCAGGTCGGATGCGGAATGTAGAAGCTTTCTTGTTGGATGCCTCCAAAATCCCATACTTGCTGTCGGCCCGGTATGAGGAAGCCTGCGCGACCAGCTTCCGACTTGACATGCGATTTTTCAAAGGTGCATGAAACCTGAAACAACGGGCTTCGACTGGGGTCTCGAGTAATCTTCGCGTCGTGTGTAATCCGCGAAATCGGATACTCTTCGTGCTCCAAAGCATCGACTAGAGTCTGGCTGGCGCGCGTAACTAACTCGGCGAATGTTGGATCGCCTTCCAGACTGGCGCGCAGTGGCAACATGTTGATGAAGAAGCCAACGGTATTCTCGAACTCACGGCGACTACGACCGGCAAACGGACTGCCAATGAAGAATTTTTCTTGCCCGGCGTAGCGTCCTACAAAGACTTGCACGGCAGCCTGGACTACAGCCACGCTGGTGGCTTGCAACCGCGACGCCAAGGCACTGATCATTGCCGGTTGGTCCGCTTGAAATTGCAGCGGAGCAATGGCGGCTTCACCGATGAACTGAGAAGGCCGCTGAAAATCACACGGCAGTTCGATGACTGGTGCCGTATCCAATAGTTGCTGCTGCCAATAGTCTCGCAACACCTGGCCGCGAGGACCTTCCAGCAGTGCCTGCTGTTGCTCGACGTGCGCTGCGTAGTTGCAGATGGCCGCGTCCAGTTGCGGTTGACGGCCGCGAGCCCATTCCGGATAAGCAGCGCGCAGTTCTTTCAGGATCAGCACCAAAGACCAAAAGTCGACCACGACATGATGCGTCGTGGCGACGACAATCCAATCATCCGCAGCAAGCTGGATAACCAGGGCCCGCAACAGGGGCCCGGCTTGCAAATCGAATGGACGTTGAATCTCCTGCTGGACCAATGCGCGGGCGTCCGCTTCGTCGCCACCCAACATGGTGACGTGCTGGAATTCCGGCACCAATTCTGCATGCACGCGTTGGGTCAGCTGGCCCCCGGCGTCGGAAAAGGTCGTTCTCAAAGCCGCGTGCCGCTGGGCAATCTGCTCAAGCGACTTACGCAGCGCCTGCAAATTGACTTCCGAACGAATGCGAGTCGGCAGAAACACATTGAA
>JANQOL010000025.1 GCA_028289675.1 Pirellulaceae bacterium | reverse complement strand
GCTGGACTCGAGTTTGCAGCGAACAACCTGAGACATACTGCATAACCAAGTAAGGAGTTTGGGCGTCCGCTTCAACGTTGTGAATCGGCAGCACGTTGGGGTGGTGCACGGCCGCAGCGGCCCGCGCCTCTCTGGAAAATCGGCGCCGAGCGGCAGCGCTGGAAGACAAGTGGCTGGCCAGTACTTTGAGTGCAACAACGCGATGCAGGTCACGGTCAAACGCCCGAAACACAACGCCCATGCCGCCGCGTCCAATGACTTGTTCAATGTCGTAGCGGCCAAGACGGCCCAATAGCTCTGGATGCGGAGCCGGGTTCAGAAAATCGAAGTCCATGTCCGGCGGATCGTCGCTGGCCAGCTCCATGGGCGCCTCTGATTCGTCGTCGGACACGTCGATGGTCAAGCTGGATTGATAATCCGGGACCTCCAAGTCGGGTTCGGCCAGCGTGCTCAGTTGGTCGTGCCATTCCCAGTCAGTCAGTTGCTGCGAGAATTCGGCGTCCGCTTGCGCCTGACAAGCGGCGCACTTGTCGATATGCGCCACCAATGTCGCGTACTCGGACGAATTTGCGTCACAGGTCTGCAGCCGATGGATGGTTTCGCCAGAACAACTCATGAGTTCACCTCGTCGTCGGCCAGCAAAGCGATTTCTGATTTCAGACGCCGAAGCACGCGCGACCGCGCGGCATAGACGGTTCCAATGGAGAGCTTTAGCCGTTGGGCAACCCGAGCGCAACTGTCTCCTTCGACGGCTGTCGACCAGAAAGCTTGCCAGGTATGCGGTGCCAATTGTTGTTTGACTCTAGCCGTGGCCCACAGAAAAGCCTCGTAGCGCACGTCTTGTTTGACCGCCTCCGTCGGCGCCAACGTGGATTGCAGCTTGCGCAATTGCGTGGTACCGCCGACGCCAGCTTGCTTGGCTGAATTTCTCAGAACGTCGATCAGTTGCGTGCGGGCGATGGTGAACAGCCAGTTTCGAAACCGCGGCCGGTCCGAACGCTGGTTATCGCTCGGTTGCCAATGCCGGACATGTTTGGCGACCGCGATCATGACACGTTGCACGTGCTCGTGCGCGTCGGTGTCCTGCAGTCCTCGCCGCCGGGCGTACCGGAACAGAAACGGTTCGTAGATCTCCGCAAATTCCCGCCAGGCGGATTGGTCGATGTGGCCACCGCCTGCAGTTGGCAAACGCAGAATGAGACTCAGTCGAGTATCGGGAAGTTCGGCCATGGGTCCAACTGCGCTGAGCTACACTGGTGCGGGCCGCCGATATAGCGGCCTGGTCACTCGCCAGTGTCGGGCACGTTCCCGGCGAATTCAATCATCGCCTGCGGTCGCTCGCCACAGCTAGCACGTCGATCCTAGCCAGGATCTGACACGCCCGGCCACAAAATTCAAGAAAAAGAGACGCTCTCAGCGGTCACTACTCTTGCGAATCACTGCCCAAAACACACCGCTCCTCAAGCGACTAGAGCTCGTGTGAGCAGCTTGAGAATCTGGAGCTGACTATTTGGGTGGGTTCGACAACTGGCGAAGTTCTTCCGACGCGTCTGTGGAAGTTGCTGTGGTTGATAGCGTCGTTGCTTTGGAACGCGCGTCGGCGGATTTCTCAGGTTCGACCAACCGCAGGACCAAGCGGATGGGTGTGTCTCGTTCGGGAATGCGATCCGTGAACGCGGCGAACATCAGTCCGCTGTTGACCTGGGAGCTTTCCATGGGAACATCCAGGGTGGCAGTCGAAAAATTAGACACGCAAATCAGATCGCCGCTCTCGGCCAAATAGCGCTCCTGGCCGGTGTCCGGATCTTTCCACATCATGCTGCCAGCGAACACGAAATTCGTGTCGAGGACATCTTTTTCCGTCCCGACTTGGCGCACCCACTGGCGAGCATCAATGTTCCGCCTCTTGCCCTGTTCGTCTTTCCACAAGGCGATGACTTGAATCTCGCTGCCAGTTGGAGGTACGTACTTCGGCTCCCACTGAACTGGTTTTCCTTTCTTGGCGCCGATGGCTAGCAATCCAGCGTGCATCAATTTAGCTTGACTAAAGACGGCGACCACGGATTCATGTTCTTTGGTACCCACGATGCAAGCCAGCATCTCCAACTGGCCGGCTCGCAGGGCCACATAGCCATCCACGACCAGACGTTTCTTCTTTTTGTCGGCCCAAATGCGATGCTTGGGGTCCAGCCGAACCATGCCTGGTGGTTCTCCAAACGTTTTTTCCACTTTCTCAAGCAGGGCTTCGCGGCCTTCCCACTGACCGCAAGCCCAGTGGGTGGGAAAACACGCAATGATTGCCAAAGCGATCCAGCTTGGCGAACGACGTGGTCGCGACCGACGCATGGTGAATGTTGCCGTCTTTGACATAGTGTTCTGTCCAAGCAGAATGGGCGGGCGAACGGGTTGAAATTCGGCAGCCCAGTTTTCGACTGAGCTCTCCAATAGTATACCACTTATTCGTTCGCATCAGTTGCCTGCTTCCCGCTTGAGTACAGCCAGTCAGACCTTCAGATTGGCTACAAAATCACTAACCGAACGGTGTTAGCGAAGGTTTTCTGGGAAGGATTAGCTGTTAGCGTGCGTTGGCCGATCTGGGAGTGCGAACGGAATGATGCGTGGCCCTCGATCGGTCGCCTGGACGAATCTCATCTCATCTTTATGCCAACAGCAGACAGCGATATCACATGGACTGGATCGACCCGCGTCACGCATCGCTAGGCAAGGGCAAGGCTGCCAAGTCCGAAAAACGTTCGCGTCGCAAGTCGGCATCCGGTTCGGCGAAGCGTAAGAAACGTCGCGCGCAGAAGGCCATGGATTCCGCGGGATCGCGCGCTACTGGGCCGTGGAGGCAGCAGGTCACGGCAGCTCTGTCTCAACCTCTGGAGGTCTGGGCGGAGGCCTTTGACCATGGTTTGTCACGGATTAGTTGGCCCAAGCAATGCAACGCCGAATCCACTTTCCTGTGGTCGGCGGTGATCCGGGAGCAGGCGGAAGTCTTGGTGCGAACCGGCATGTCTGCCAAGAAGCTATCCGCCATTGTGGCCGAGTTGCATCGCACCGAAGATTCTGCCAAGCAGTTGTCTGAGGTGGTGGGTCTGATGGATCAATCGTTGGAGTCTCTGGCCTTTTACTGGTTGGACACAGCCGACGTCCACGCGCACGCCGCGCTGGCAACTGTAGCCTTGGTTTGGCAGCTTCCCGAACAGGCCAGTCGACCTGGCAATGCTTGGATCACTCAGTGGCTGCAAGCTACGATGGATCGCATGGCGACCTATGACCCGGATCCCGATCATCCGGTACTCTGCCATTTGGTGCTGCAATGCGAATTGCCACTGTTGATCGGTACGGCCACTTCCGTTTCCAAGCGAGCGCTGCAGCAGGAAGCCGTCCAGGCGATGGACTTTCTTGCCGAGTATTTGGAGCGCAGTGAAGATTCGACTGCACCTTGGCTGGCTCACGGAGCCACGTATCTACGAGCCGCCTTGGCTTCCGTACTGCGCTGTCGCGT
>JANQOL010000012.1 GCA_028289675.1 Pirellulaceae bacterium | reverse complement strand
GCTGGAGACGAACTTGGATGACGTCACTGGGGAGCAGGTCGGGTTCGCCATCGAGCAGCTGTGGCAAGCTGGCGCTCTGGAGGTGTTTACTGTACCCATTCACATGAAGAAGAACCGGCCCGGGACCCTGCTGTCGGTGATTTGTCGTCCACCGCTACGTGACGTCATCGAAGACTGCATGTTCCGGCACTCAGGCTCTCTGGGAATCCGGCGCAGCCGACTGGCTCGCCGCAAATTGCGTCGGGAAAACACAACTGTTACCACGCCGTGGGGTGACGTGCGAGTCAAAGTCGCTTGGTCACCAGACGCTGAGCCTCGTTTTTCTCCAGAGTATGAAGACTGCCGTCGCGTTGCCTCGGAACGATCATTGACGTTGGAAGCCGTTTTTCAGACCGTCATGGATGCCGCCCACACTCAAACGGCATCGCGCACTCCGCCGGGACAACTGGGCTCGGCCAATCGAGGCCAGGACCAATATGATCACGCCGGTGCGCACAATCACCATGGCGGTCATGACCATCACGGCGGTCACGATCACCACAGTGGTCACGACCATCACCATCACTAGACTTTGTTGTGCCGGTCGACCACCGGCCATCAAGTCCAAGATAGCAGGCGTCGATGCTACGCCTGGGACGCCTGCGCGCACTCCCGGCATGCTGCATTAGCCGCAATAGCACGCAGCCAACGCAAGGCATGGAGAGAACCGCATGCGAGCGTGTGGCGGCTGATCTGCGGATTGTCCCAACACGCGTGTTCATCTGGACTTGCGTTTTAGTTCGTGAATCGGCGCGCCAACTCCGGGCTAGGGATGGGAACTGATGGAGTTCACACCGCAATCGATGATGATGTTTTCGGGGATCGGCATCCTCTGTTGGTTGATGCTGCGCAACCGATGGAAGCGGCGGCGCGTGGCCGAACCCGCCGTTCGCGTGCCGCCACTCGGTTACAACGCCAACGCTGCCGGACGCGACGGTGGCTTGGCATTCACGGGAACGGAATCCCTGGGAGCGCCCCGTGACGTGTTGAAGTGGCAGGTCGAGTTGCATGACTTGGGCCGCGAGTTGAAAGCTGAGTTGGACACCAAGCTGCCCGCCGTGCGTGCGCTGACCAAGCAGTACGATCAGGCGGCCCAACGGCTGGGCGAGATGATTCGCCTGGCGGACGAAGTGCAATCGCGCGAAAGTGCACTACAGGCTGCCCAGCGGCTGAATCGCCTTGGCTGGCCTCCGGATCGCATCGCTCAGGCACTGGACTTGACCGAGCCCGCCGTGGAAGACTTGATCGCTGCGGACGCTGAGCCCACTTAAAACAGGCCAGCTTTGCGCGGCTCTGATGGTTCTCCTGGACGCCAGCAATATTCTCTGGTTCTGATAGCTAAGGCCAACGCACATGGTTGCGTTGCCCCATTCATAAAATAGACCGTTTGAGTAGGGTTTCCGGATTAGCACGGTCGGCTTCTTGAGCGTCGCGAGCCAGCCACCTCTACCGCTGTCGCGCGTCAGCTTGTAATCTGGTCGGTCCGGAGGCGTTTTGCTCACAGGCCAGCAAGAGCGGCCTCTTTGATCACCTTGCATTCTCTTGAGGAGACCAACATGCCGCGCCCCGTGACGCTTTTTACTGGACAATGGGCCGATTTACCCATCGAGCAAATGGTCAAGCTCACCAGTCAATTTGGCTACGACGGGATCGAGCTGGCGTGTTGGGGTGATCACTTCGAAGTCGATCGCGCCATGTCCGAGGACGACTATTGTTCCAACAAGCGGGCATTGTTGGACGAGCACGGGTTGCAGTGCCATGCCATCAGCGCGCACCTGGTCGGACAAGCGGTGTTGGACAATATCGACGAACGGCACAAGTCGATTTTGCCCGATTACGTGTGGGGAGACGGAGATCCAGACGCCGTCAACCAGCGAGCTGTCGAGGAATTGAAGCAGACCGCCCGGGCGGCGCAGCGATTTGGCGTGGGCGTCGTGAACGGCTTTACTGGTTCTAGCATTTGGCACTTGCTGTATTCGTTTCCGCCAACCCCTGAAAGCATGCTGGAAGCCGGCTTTCAGCTGTTCGCAGAGCGCTTCAACCCCATTCTGGACGTGTTCGGCGAATGCGGTGTGAAGTTTGCTTTGGAAGTGCATCCGACGGAGATTGCATTCGACATCTACACTGCAGAGCGTGTGTTGGATGCGATTGGACGTCGTGAAGAGTTCGGTTTCAATTTCGACCCCAGCCACTTGATCTGGCAAGGTGTCGACCCGGTGGAGTTCATTCGAGCGTTCCCCGACCGCATCTACCACGTGCACGTCAAGGATGCCATCCAGACTCTCAATGGACGCACGGGCATTCTTTCCAGCCATCTCAACTTTGGTGATCCGCGCCGCGGTTGGGATTTCCGCAGCCCGGGGCGGGGAGGCGTAAATTTTGAGGAGATCATCCGCGCTTTGAATGTCATCGAGTACACCGGTCCGCTCAGCATCGAGTGGGAAGATAGCGGCATGGAGCGTGAATTTGGTGCCACCGAAGCTTGCGCCTTTACCAAGCGAATGGACTTCAGTTCCAGCAATCGCGCATTCGACGCGGCCTTTGACGAATAGAATCTACGCGTGAATTCTCCGACCATCACCGTACAATTTAATGGACAAGCCGTCGATGTTCCGGCAGGTAGTTCGATCAGCTACTTGCTGACGTCGGCCGAGATTCGTAGCCAGTTGGTCGCCGTCGAAGTCAACTCGGAAATCGTTCCTCGCGAAGATCATGGAACCTACCAATTGGGTGATGGGGATATCGTCGAAGCGGTGACGCTGGTCGGTGGCGGTTAAACCAGCGACCAGTAAACCAGCGGCAAGGTTACGGCTTGAGATCCCGGCTGCCTTGGAGAGTAGATTGAAATGTCTATCGATGTATGCGCTAGTGAAGAGCTGCCTGAAACGGGCGACGCGCCCTTACAGGTGGCAGGGCACACGTTGTCCAGTCGGTTGATCGTCGGGACGGGCAAATATGACACGTTGCCATTGATGCGCGATTCGCTGTTGGCATCCGGTTCCCGTGCGGTTACTGTCGCCGTCCGGCGGGAGCGGATGTACGACCGCAACGGGCAGAACATTCTGGACTACATCGATCCTACTCAGTTCTTACTGCTGCCCAATACGGCCGGTTGCTACAACGCGACCGATGCGGTGCGGGTGGCCAAGTTGGGACGAGAAATCTTGCGCGCCCTGGAGAACCCCGGCGCCAACTGGGTCAAGCTGGAAGTTCTGGGGGATAGCAAGACGTTGCTGCCGGACCCGGTGGCCACCATTGAAGCCTGCCAACGCTTGGTGGAAGATGGATTTCAAGTGCTGTGCTACACCAGTGATGACCCCATCGTGGCCAAACGGCTCAAGGCTGCGGGTGCGGCCAGCGTGATGCCGGCAGGCAGTCCGATCGGCAGCGGCCAAGGCATTTTGAATCCCAACAACCTGCAGATCATTCTGGAGTACCTCAAGGAGGACGATCCGAATTATCCGGTGATCGTTGATGCCGGTGTCGGCACGGCCAGTGACGTGGCTGTGGCGTTTGAACTGGGTGCCGATGGAGTGCTGTTGAATTCGGCCATCGCCCACGCTCGCGACCCAATCCAGATGTCTGTCGCGATGAAGCACGCGGCAATCGCTGGGCGAGCTGCCTTTCTGTCCGGGCGGATTCCCAAACGGCTGTACGCCACCGCGAGCAGCCCGCAGGAAGGTGTCATTTCCACGCGTCCGTGGTGAATCATTGGCCCGCCAATGACCCTGGTAAATCGGGAAACCGCTCATCAAGTGGCCACCGATCCGACGACTGCGCCTGCCGGAACGATCCTTCGGGCGAGACCCAGGCGGAGCAAGGTATTTACCGAGTCTGGGGATTGCTCAGCTGTCTGCCTGTTAAGTCCTTGACGCCCGATGGGGGTTCAATCAAGGTAAACTCTGGCGGTGGCATCAGTTGCGCGCTCGCAGGTCGCAGTTTCCAGCCAGCTTTTACGGCGCAACCCTTGATTTTGCAGGGGGGTCACGCGTCCAATCAAACGCCGAGCCAATTCCGCCTCTCCCGCCTTTCGCGCCACGTTTCACCGCTATGCACGTCGAATCTCTGCAAAAGTTCTTTGCTAGCTCGCCAGCGGTGCGCCTTATTCGTTCGCCCCACGCCTACTGGATTGTGGATTTTTTGCACGCCCAGTTCAAACTGGCTGGCCAGATCACCCGTCGCCACAGCGAACTGGCCGCGGAACTGGAGCTGTATCTAAACCAGCTCTCGCAGAATCAGGCTCTGCAAGCAGACAGTCGCCCCAAGTCGCAAGACCAGCAGGCCGAAACTTACCTCGCCAGCTGGTGCTCCTCATCCATCGGGTGGCTGAAGCGTTTCATTGACGACCAGGCCAGCGAACCGAGCTATCAATTGACCGCCGAATTTGAAAAGGCGTTGGCGTTCGTGCAGCGCGCCTCCCAAGATGTCACGTTTGTGGGCACGGAATCCCGCTTGCGAACCATCCTGGATGTCCTCAATTCCATCGTTGCCGGTTCCGCCGAGGACCCGAGGGTACGCGAGCGCGAGTTGGAGGCTCGCAAGCAGGCCATCGAACGAGAACTCGCACACCTCAAACAAACTCCGCAAGCCTCACGCCTGACGGACACTCAGATTCGCGAACGGTTCGCCTTGGCGACTCAACAACTTCAGCAGTTGAAGAGCGAGTTTCGGGCAGTCGAGGATCGATTCAAGGCGATCACGCGTAAAGTTCAGCAGAAGATCTTGTCGGCGGAGGAATCACGCGGTGACATTCTTCAGTTTGCGCTCGACAGCGAGGACATGCTGAAGCAAGGCGATCAGGGGCAGAGCTTCTTCGAATTCCTGAAACTGTTGCATTCACCATCAGGACAGGACCGAATTGCTCGATTGGTGCATGGACTGGGCGAGCTCGAAGCACTGGCATCACAGCATGAAAGCCTAGAGTCGCTACGGACGATGGTACCCACGTTGATTGCTGAGGCGGAGAAGATTCTTCGCACGACTCAGCATCTTTCCATTACCTTGCGTCGGCTACTCGATTCGCGGAGCACGCAGCACCATCAGCAATTGTCCAAAGTGCTGCGTGACATCCTGAGTGCTGCAGCGGATCGCGCCGAGAATCCACCCACCGACATTGGCATGGACGTGGAGGTCGAACTGGAGATCCAGTCGGCCATGGATCGCCCCTTCTGGGAAGCCACTCAACCGTTTGACGAAGTTGAGTTGGCGACCGCTGACGTCGATCCTCAACAGCAAGCACGCGCCGTAGCACAATTGGTTGCACTTGAACGGATGGACTGGGATACTCTCCGACGCAACATTACGACCCTGACCGCCCGGGATCAATCCGTGTCCTTGGCGGAACTGCTGGATAAATATCCTCTGCGGCTGGGAGCCATCGAGCTGCTGGGTTACTTGCAAATAGCCTTTGATGACGGACATCGCATCGATCGGAATCTAACCACGTTGATTGCTGCCTCGCCGGCAAACCCTGGTGGCTTCCGGATTCCCCAAGTGGTCTTTTTGCCTGAACAGCAACGGGTGGCGACGTCCACCGGGAATCGACCCCTGGAGCAGTTAAGTGAGTCCATGGCCGACGCTGGAGTATCGCTGTCCGCTGGACCAGGAGCCAAGCATGACTGAACCGATGGGTGACACGTTGCCCGCCTACAAAGACTGGAGCCTGGCGGCTGTGCGGCTGCTGCAAGGTGCCGTGTACAGCGACGATGCTGCCTGGGATCTGGTGCTTCGTTACCCCACACCCTTGAAAGACTACTTTGCTCGCCTAGGTCTGTTGCTGGTCGTAGATGAGCCGGAGGGCCTCTCCTACGTCCGGCAGTTGGCTGACGATGAAGCCACCGAAGATTATGCGCAGTTGCCCAGGCTGTTTCGTCGTACGCGATTGGGATACGACACAACGCTACTATGTGTCCTGCTGCGAGAACATCTTCGCCGCTACGAAGAGGGAGATGTCGACAACCAACGTTGCATCGTAGAACAATCCGAATTGTTGGAAAGTTGGAAATCATTCTTTCCAGACAGCGAAGACGAATTGCGTCTGCAGAAGACATTGGACACAGCCTTTCGAAAACTAGACGCATTGAAGTTTGTCAGTCGCTTTGGCGACGCGCCGGGCTGCTGGGAAGTGCGCAGAATCCTGAAAGCCCGTCTGCCAGTGGCGGAACTCGAACGGCTCAAGGAGCAATTGCTTGCTTCGGAGTCCAAGTAGCACATCCGGTGAAACCTTAGCTTGCAAGCCGAAGAAAACAGTAATAACGATGGCCAATCGAGTGGCGAGTTGTGTCAACCGATTCAACCTTGCTTAGTTGAGCCTGACGGGAATGAGCACGAAAGTTGACATGGACAATATTGGTTGGATTCCCAATGTGCGGCCCGGCTTCCGGCTAAAGAAGTTGGAAGTAACCAACTGGGGTACGTTTGATAGCTCGGCCGGCCAGGTTTACCGTTTGGCGCCTGAAGGACGTACCGCGCTATTGGTGGGACAGAATGGATCAGGCAAATCGACACTGGTCGACGCGCTGCTGACGCTGCTCGTACAGCCAGGTGTGCGCAACTACAACGTGGCCGCGGGAGCCAAGAAACGCGAGCGAGACGAACGCACTTACATTCGCGGTGCCTGCGGCCGATCATCCCACGACGAAGCGGGATCGGCTACCGACTATCTTCGTCCGCATGACAAGCACTACTCGGTCATCTTGGCGTGTTTTGAACGAGCGGCGACTGGCCAGGCATTCACCGTAGCTCAGGTTCTACAAATCACTGGCGACGGCGAGGTCGACAAGACGTATGCCTTTGCGGACGAGGAGCGGAGCATAGCCGAGGATCTGGCCGGACTCAGCCGAAGCGAGAAAATCCGCAAGCAGCTGCAGCAGCGCGGCTTTAAGGCGACCACCAAATACACCGAATACCATCCCTGGGTTGCCAAGCACGCGGGCATGCGGGCCAAGGCCATGGATGTCTTCAATCAAACGGTGGCAGTCAAGGACATCCAAAGTCTAAATCGCTTTATTCGCGACCACATGTTGGAAGCCCGGCCCTGGCGCGATCGAATCGACAGTCTGCTCAGCCACTTCTCTCAGCTGAGCCAAGCCCACCAATCGCTGGTCAAGGCGCGGCGGCAGATTGAGTTGCTCAGTCCCATCGAGCAAGCGTCTCAGCAACTGCAGCAACTGTCCACCGAAGTCACCTTGGTGCAACAGCAGTTAGACGCGACCGACAGCTTCTTCAGACAGCGTGCTATCCAGTGGTTGCAACCGCGTTTGTCGGGCAACAGCGATGCCATCGAACGCGCTCAATCTCGAAAACTGGAGCTGGAGAAGGAAATCGATGCTCTGGACGATACGCAGCGCTATTTCAAAAACGAGATCGAAAAAACGGGCGGCGAGCGGCTGCGCCAGCTACCTCTGCAACTGGAGACGCAGCACACGTTATTGGCGTCCAAAAAACGTGAACGAAATCGCCTGCTGGCGGCGGTCAAGACCGCCGGACTGGACTATGTGATCAACAGCCGTGAGGACTTTGAGAGCTTGCCGGAAAGACTGCAAGCCGTGCGAGAGCAGCTGGCCGACGCGTCCACACAGTTGGCAGCTCGGCGATTGGAACAGGCCAAGTGCCTCACCAGTCTGCGTGGCGAAATTGAAGAACAAACAGAACGACTAGAGTTCTTGCAGCAGCAGTCGGGCAATCTGCCGGCCGGCTTGGCCGAGCTGCGTGACGAACTGTCCCAGACACTGGGGCTGGAGCCCAACCAGCTGCCATTTGCATGCGAGTTGATTTCAGTGGCCGAAGACCACTCGCGTTGGCAACCGGTCATCGAGTTAATTCTGCGACCGTTTGCGCTGACGATGCTGGTACCCGAACAGCACATGGCTGCTGCTTGCCAATACGCAGAGCAGCACCAGCTAACCGATCGGCGCGGCCAGGGGCAAAAGCTAAGCTTTACGCGCGTGGCCGCACCCCCGAAGCGGAACGCCGACAAATTGCACCCAGACTCGCTAGTGCGCAAGTTGCGGTTGCAGCCCAACCACGATCACACCGAGTGGTTGGAACAGAAGCTGCGCGAACAATTCGATTTCCGTTGCTGCGAAACTTTGGAACAATTCCTGCGGGCACCTGGCTTGGCGGTGTCACCTCAACGTCAAATCAAATTCGGAACTCAGCAACACACCAAGGACGACCGGCCGGAAGCCATCGATCCCAGGCAATATGTGTTGGGTTGGGACAACGCGCAACACATTGAGGGCTTGCGTGGCAGTCTGACTGAGCTGCGAGGTCAGGAAGCCGACGTGCTGGATGCCATTGCCCACATCGAAACAGAGTCCAAGCAATTGTCTCGGCAGTTGGCGGCCATCGAAACCGCTGGGACCATCACAGACTATGAATTGATCGATCTCAGTCGCCATCAAATCGAGATTGACAAGCTGGAAGCCGAACGTCGCGCCATCGAAGATTCCAATGACGCCGTGCGCGTCTTGCGTGAGCGTTTAGAGGAGACCATCGAACGACGCTTCGCTGCCCAGCGCGAGCGAGATCAGCAGGTTGCTGCTGAGAGCAACCTGGCTCGGGATAGCGACCAAGTCCAAAGCTTGTTGCAGCGGCATCAAGACACCCTGGAGCAGCGGCGGACCGACGGTAGCTGGATCGAGCACCAAGCTACCTTTGACACATTGGAGGAAGCGGTCGGTGAGCGTCTGCAGAAGGTATCTGAAGTGGCGGAATTCGCCGAGTTACAGCAATTGGCATCTGGCGAGATGCAATCCAAGCTCAACCAATTGACGGTCAAATCCGAACCGCTGCGGGTCGAAGTCGTGCGCGCCATGCAAAAGTTCTTGAGCGATAGCCCAGAAGAACGCGCCGACTTGCGGGCCGATCCGCTGTACCTGGACGGTTTTTTGGGCTTGCTCGAGCAGCTGCGCCAGGACGATCTCCCCAAATATGAACGACGGTTTCAAGAGCGGTTGAATGAAAAAGTGATTCAAGAGATCGGTGTTTTTCACGCGTCGTTACAGTGCGAGAAACAGGAGATCCTCGAAAAAATTGACATTCTGAACAACTCGCTGCGGCAACTGGAGTACCGAGCTGGCACGCACATGCGCTTGGAACCCAGCCAGGTGACTGATCAAGAAATCCGCGATTTCCAAGCGTTGTTACGCGAGTGTCTCAGTGATCAGTTTGACGGGGATATGTCCGCCGATGAAATTCGTTTTGCGCGGATCGAACGACTCATTCGACGACTGCGGGAAGAGGAACGTTGGCGAGATAAAGTGACGGACGTTCGGCGATGGTTTGACTTTGCAGCCCGCGAACTGGACTCGGCGACGGGCGAAGAACGCAGTTGCTACGAGGATAGCTCGGGGCAATCAGGAGGGGAAAAGGCCAAGTTGGCTTTCACGATCTTGGTGGCCGCGATCGCCTACCAATTTGACATCGATCCTGCCCAGGATGACGATGATCGTTTCCATTTTGTGGTCGTTGATGAAATGTTCTCCAAAGTCGATGATCGCTATGCGGACTACGCACTGCAGCTGTTTGAAAAATTCGGACTTCAGCTGTTAATTGTCGCACCGCTGGACGCCAAGGCACGCGTCACGGAACCCTACGTCGGTTGCTATCTACACACCGTCAAACACGAGCAATCGCGTCAGAGCGAAGTGTTTTCGATGACGGCCGCCGAGTACGAGACTGCACTGCAAGGCGACAGCCAGCCGGTAGACAGTTCCGGCCAACGAGCTTGGGCTTCCAGCAAACCCAAGTAGCCGCAGATTCCTCAGGCCCCAACTGTCCTCATTCGTCTTCAGGCGATTTGTCGTCGAGTGACAATGTGGATTCCAGGGCGCGAATCAACATCGTTGCATATTGGCCTGGCCCCAATTGGAATTCGAGCGTTAATTTGCACCTCTCCTGGGTGATTTCATCTGGCGAGATCTCCGCCCGTAGATTTTGCGGCTGCAACCACAATGGTCGTTGTGCTCGCGAAAAGAACACGTCCCGCGGGTGAGAGAATCTTAGCTGGTGGATCTGCAGATCGAATTCGTTCAGGACTTCTTGCAAATGTTCGCGATGGACGGGTTTCCATTTCGTCGGGCGACCGGAGGGCAGCGGCATTTTCTGCGAAATCAACTCCTTGGCGACGTCGGTCGCGGCTAGAGGCATCGTCCATTCACCGTAAGTGATGTCATCCGCCAGAATTGATCCGGCCGCCACATATCGCTCAGCCAACGGGAAAGCGTTTCATTCCACAACTTGGCTTGAAACGCGGCCACGTACAATGAGCGGAGGTCACGCCGGATCAGCGCGACCGCTTTCTTGAACCCTTGCGGATGATCCACCAGATAAGTGATGACGCTGCGCGTGTTGCCACGCTGCAAACGGTGCTTGCACGCCGGCCAGTCACCCCAGTGCTCGCGTACGATGGCGCGTTGTTCGCGATCGGTAGCCCCATCGTGCGCATTGAACTCCGCTAGTGCTAGATAGAGGGCTTTCTCGTAGTTACCTTGGCATCAGGGATGGGCCACGTACTCGCC
>JANQOL010000003.1 GCA_028289675.1 Pirellulaceae bacterium | reverse complement strand
TCGCGCTCTTGAGTTCGATTTCGGAGTTCGGCGGCAAGGCCTTGATTTGGCTGCGGAGGGCGGCAAATCCGGCGGCGGAGAATTCAGGCGGCAGCCCCTCTTCATCCAGCCAATCGCCCAGATTCTCTCCGGCGGCGCCTGCCGGTTTGAGCATCCACTGGATGAACTGGCGACGATCGTCGCCACGAGGATCCAGCACGGGAATGATCAAATCGCCCACGCGTCCTGGCCGACGAATGTCTGGGGACAGCAGATGAATCCGGGCCGTCATGAGCAACCATATGACTTTGCCTCGCAGTTTGGGATCACTCATCATGCCCTGGATCTTGCCCGTGAGCCGCCGTTCGGTTTCGTGAGCGCCTTCCCCGACACCACCAAATTGAGTGTCTGCTTCGTCAACGAAAATCACCACCTTTTCTAGCGCCTCGAGCACACGTTTGAGCCGTTCAAAAATGACATCCGTCTGTCCGAACCACTGACTGCGAATGCTCTTCAGCACCAATACCGGCATGTCCAGTTCGGCGGCGACGGCTTCAAAAATGAACGTCTTGCCGCCACCGATAGGACCGGCCACCGCCGCACCGGGCAAAGCGCGATCGTCGGGCAGCATCAAGCGGGGCAGCATGTACTCCCTGAGAAAACGCTTCAGATTTGTGGCACCGACGACGTCATCCAGCGTGTGTTCGGGCTTCTTAAACTCCACCACATCTTCGCCCAGCTGTGTTTGGATGAACTGCTCCACTTGTAGGACCACGTCATCGCGGGATACCGGGCGGCGATGGTAGGCAGAAGCCAATAGCAGCTGCCGCAACGCGTGAATGCTCAGTCCGGCGGTCGCCTCTGCCAGCGTATCAAGATCACTGTCTCGCGACTCTGGTTGATTCTCTTTGTCTTCCGGAACTGGAATCGCCGAGCTGACCGGCTGGCTTTGATTCCACGATAGAAAATGCCGGCGCGCTGTCGTATCGGGAGCCGGCACATCGACGCTCAGGACTTGAGGCAGCCGCGCAACGCGATTGTGGATCTGACTACGCGACTCGGACACCAGACACACCGTGTCCTTGCCCGAGAAAAACTCGGGGTCGCTGAACCAATCGGTGACAATGGCTACGCGGCGCAACTGCGTGTCGTTCATTCGCGCGATGTTTCCGTCGCCCGCAGGCAACAACATGTCAGCCGCTTCGATGAATATCAGCAGATTCTCGCGCAGTGCATCGCGCGAACAGATCGACAATTGCCGCAAGAACTCGAGGGCCTGAGTGGCGTTGCCGATAGCGTCCCGCAGGTATTGGTCGAATTCACGGCGCCGCAAGTCGATCTGGCTACTCTGCGGTCCCATATCCTTGATGGCCAGTGAGTCTAGGTCGGTGCCGGTCTTCCAAGCGGCCCAGGCCTCGCGTAGTTTCGATCGATCGGATTCGTCGACGCGTATAGGACCATTCAATTCGTACACGACTTGAATCAAGCCGGAGACATCCGTCTTCTCCAACAAGAAAGGAACTAGCGGCACGTAGTTCTGGCCGTCAAAAAACAGATCGTTGACGTTGCCGGCTACAATGATCGAGCGCGCCTGGCCAGCATTAATGATCCGCGCCAGCCGCGAAAAGAAATCGTAACTGGGCGGCGGGATGATCTTGTTTCCCATGAAAGCGACTTTCAACGTAGAGCGGGGATGCAACCCAAGGCTGTCGGGATTGCGTTAGCCTATGCCAGGATCGCATTGGCCTAATTGGGATCGCACTGGCCTAGAATCGAAGGCCGACAACGGCGATGGCCATTGTGCACCATTCGTGGGAAAGCCTCAACGGTGCAGGCGAAGTCCCTGCGCAGCCGATGCCTTCGAGTTAGTCGTGGAAGCGAGCAAACCAATCTCTAGCAGCAAAACGCAGCTGCGTTGGCCCAGCATGATGGCCACTGACGATTAGAACCTAGCGACAGGAGTGAATTTGTGGAGCAAACAGACCAAGGCGACGTCCAGCCGAAGCAATGGCGATTGGAAGAAGCGACCTTAGCCGACGCTCGCGATGCGAACTGGCAAGTTGCGGTGCTGCCCATGGGCGCAACGGAACCGCACAATACACACCTGCCTTACGGAACGGATTCTCTCGAAGCCTGGCATTTGGCGGATGCGTGCTGCCGGCGGGCTTGCGAGTTGGGTGGACGCATTGTTCAGCTTCCGGTTCTACCTTATGGAACCGAGACGAACCTGCGCCAGTTTCCTTTGGCCATGAACCTACAACCCTCCACGTTGACGTTGGTTCTAACCGATTTGGTTCGGTCGGTCGAAAACAGCGGCATTCGCAAGATGATGATTTTGAACTCGCACGGCGGCAACGATTTCAAGCCGGTGCTGCGCGAGTTGTACGGACAGACGTCGGTCCACCTGTTTCTGTGCAACTGGTATCAGATGATTCGAGATGTTGCCGATGAAGTCTGTGATCAGCCCGATGACCACGCCGGGGAAATGGAAACGTCTCTAGTTATGGCCTTTCGACCCGATCTGGTTCGAACTGGCCAGCGGGGACTGTTGGCCGATGACGGGCAACGCCGACCACTGCGGTTCGAAGCCCTCCGGCAAGGATGGGTGGGGTTGAGCCGTCCTTGGCATCTGCTGACCACGAATTCCGGCGCTGGAAATCCGCATGCGGCGAGCGCCGATAAAGGCCGCGCGCTGTCGGCGGCCATCGTTGATCGCATCGCGCCCTTTCTGGCGGAGTTGTCTCAGGCGAAATTGGACGATAGTTTTCCATTTGCAACCTGACGCACGGCTTTGCAGGCCGCCGGAACCGGATAATCGTCAGAACCAGCGCGTTTCCTCTAGATTCAGTCGCTTCTGGGCCGCGGATTGCTGACCTGCTCCTCAAGCAAAACACAAGTTTTATGTTGAGGAGCGGATTCGATGCGACCGAACAGCAGTGGAAATTACAACAACGACCGACGTGGGCGGGATCGACGATCCGGTACGGCCGTCGTCGAATTTGCCATCTGCCTGCCCATCATCGTTCTGATCTTTCTGGCGTCGATTGAGATTTGCAACGCCATCTGCCTCAAACAGGGCGCCACCGCAGCAGCCTACGAGGCCAGTCGCGTAGCGACCAACTCTGGGGGAACCCTGGCTACCGCTGAACTGCGGGCCAACGAAGTGTTAGGGGCCAGATCCATCACTGGCGCCACCGTGGCATTTAATCCGGCGGCACAAGAAGATTGGAACCGTGGCAGTGACATTCAAGTCACCGTCTCGATACCATCGTCCAACCTGGGCACCAGCGTAGTTTTTTTCCAAAGTCGTCCCATCACGACCACCATTACCATGGTGAAACAGTAGGAGACCCACATGCGCCGATTTCATCGCAAGGGTGTGACCCTGGTTCTAGCAGTGGCCGCTCTCGTGGTCATCTTGATCATGGCCGCGTACGCCATCAACGTTTCCTACATGCAATTGGTGCGTACGGAATTGCGGGCCGCCACGGACGCGGCCGCTCGCGCTGGCGCGGAGGCTCTGGCTCGAGAGGATTCCACCACGGCGGCCATTGATGCGGCCATTGCGGCCGCCTCCAAAAACCGCGTCGGCAACCAGGGGCTCACCCTGACGGCCGATGACGTCCAGCTAGGGCGTGCTGAGCAGCAGGACAATGGGCAATGGGAGTTCGAAAAAGACGAAACGCCCTACTGTGCCGTGCGCATTAGCTCGGAACGCAATAGTCCTCTGTTCATGTTTGGAGTCACCGGACGAAGCGACTTTCTTCCGGAACAAGTCTCCACCGCGGCCTTCGCTGTCAACGAAATATGTCTGGTAGTCGACCGTTCGCATTCCATGTGTTTTGACCTGACAAGTGTCGACTGGTCGTATCCGACGGGAACACCCGCCGCGCCACCGGATCCCGTGGTCCATCCTCCGCATGCGACCGGCAGCAGGTGGGCTTCCTTGACCTCGGGCATCGACATGTTCATCGATACGGTGAAAACCAAGAACACGACCCAACGGGTTTCCCTGGTCACTTGGGGCTCGGAAATCACGCTGTTGCACTACGAAGGCGCCTTGACGGGCCAGACCTTTCCAGCGGCCGAAGTTGATTTGGAATTGACGACGGACTTGGACGCGCTGGCGACGGCGATTCACGACCGCAGTGACAATGTCATGTTGGGCGGCACTGATATGTCAGCTGGCATTGACGAAGGCGTCAAGATTCTCACCGGACCAGACACTCGCAACTACGCCACGAAGACCATGATCGTCATGACTGATGGCAAGTGGAATCAGGGCCGCGATCCATTGCTGGCCGCTGCTGACGCCAAACAAGAAAACATCACCATCTACACGGTGACGTTCTTGGACATGGCGGATCAGTCCGACATGAAAGCTGTGGCAGCCGCCACCGGTGGCAAGCACTACCATGCGTCCGATACGGCCACGTTGGAGCAAGCGTTTCGCGAAATTGCCACCTACTTGCCGGTGGTATTGACCGACTAACGCGCGCGGCGCATGGACATTGCAGATCGCAATGCGCTCGGTGCTCAGTTGGGGAACCCGCCAACTCCCGGCACTGTGTCGAACTCGATACCGTATCGAACACGATCATCAACAACACGCAGAAGCCAACACACGTGACTCGTCGACCACAACGCAGCAATCGATCGAACCGCCGACGCGTCCAACTGGACGAGCGGCGCGGAGCGACCGTCGTGGAGTTTGCGCTCGTGGCGCCGTTGCTGTTCTTGTTTCTTTTCGCCGCCCTGGACATTGCTCGAGCGAACATGATTCGTACGACGGCTGAGAA
>JANQOL010000862.1 GCA_028289675.1 Pirellulaceae bacterium | reverse complement strand
CCAGAGCACTTCATCAACGAATTCGTTGCTTAAATAGCCCGATTCTCGAATCCCAATCCTCCGGCGGCGGCCGCGCTCCGCAACGAGCCGCACCATTCCGCTGGACGCCCGCAGCCAGCTTCAGACCATGGAATCAGTGCAATCGCAAGCTTCGGATGCTAGCAACACCCTGGCGCGGCCCGGCGTCAGCGGCCGCTGGCTCTTGCTCAGCGTGCTGTTGGGTCTGTTCGCGTTGGTGGCCTGGTTGGGGCAGCGGAGTGTCACCAGCACACTTCAGCAGCAGGTCGAAAACAGTCTGGTGACGATCCTGAAAGCGGACGTCAAAGCGCTGACGATCTGGCTGGAGCACGAGCAGCAGACAGTTCTAGCTCTGAGTCGACAGACTGAGTTGCAACAAGAGTTGTTGCACATTATCTCCAATTCCCGCAGCCGGCTGGACCACGAACTGATCAATCACCCGCGTTTGGCTGCCGTTCAGCAGATGCTGGCCCCGGTCGTCGAGTCTCATGAAGCGTTGCTGTTTCTGGTGACCGACCAATCCGGCCGGTACGTGGCCAGTTCGCCCAACTTCGCTCTCGGTACTCGACTTCCACCGGACTACTCGACGGCCTACGAGCGCGTGTGGCAAGCCGAGACGGTGGTGCTCCCGCCGCATCACAGCCAGCTGGCGATTCCTGTGAACCAGCAGCAGCCGAAACTGGACGTGCCGGTCATCCTGGTTGCCGGCCCCATTCGCGACCAGTCCGATCAGGTCGTGGGCTCGCTGAGCCTGGTCTTTCACCCCAGTGACCAATTCACCGATGTTCTCAGCGTGGCCCGCAGCGGGCAATCGGGCGAAACCTACGCCGTCGATCAACACGCCCGCATGCTGTCGGAAAGCCGTTTCGAACCGCAACTCAGGCGCATCGGACTGCTAAAAGCAGACGAGTCTTCGGCTTTGGAGATTTCCGTCCACAATCCTGGCGGCAATATGACCTTGGGGTACCAGCCACCCTTGGATCCGGCAGCCCAGCCGATGACGTATTCGGCAGCCTGTCTGGCTGCTGCCGCCCAAACCTCCGATCGCCGAATTCAATCGCGGGTTACCGCCTTTCTCGACTATCGTGGAGTTCCTGTGGTAGGTGCCTGGCAGTGGTTGCCCGATTACGACTTTGGAGTCATCACCGAAGTCGATTACGCGGACGCCTTTGCTCCCACCCGCCGGCTCAGCTACATCTTGTGGGCCTTCATCGCGACCTCCGCGCTCGCCGTAAGCGGATTGGTCTTTTATTCCTGGTTTGCCCAGGGCGTATGGCAACGGCTGCAGCGGGCTGAGCGGGAACTGGAAAAACTCGGACAGTACGAATTGGTTGAAAAAATCGGCTCCGGTGGGATGGGCGAAGTCCACCGCGCGCGGCACTCCATGCTGCGCCGAGACTGCGCGATCAAACTGCTCCGGCCCACGGCGGCCAACGCCACCGCTATCTCACGATTTGAGCGCGAGGTTCAAGCCACCAGCCAGTTGCAGAATCCACATACCATCCAGATTTTCGACTACGGGCGGACCCCGGATGGCACGTTCTATTACGCCATGGAGTTCTTGGATGGAATCGACTTGGACCATCTCGTGGCCGGTGATGGCTGCCTCAGCGACGGACGTGTGCGAAATACCTTGATGCAAGTTTGCCAATCGTTGCGGGAAGCCCATCGTAACAATCTGGTTCATCGAGATATCAAACCATCGAACATCATGCTCTGTCATCGAGGCGGCGTTAGCGATACCGTCAAAGTTCTGGACTTTGGATTGGTTCGCAGTTTGGCCGCGGACAGTCATCGCACCGTAACCAGCGACGGGAGCATTGCCGGTACACCCGCGTTCATGTCTCCGGAAGGTTCTCAAACACCCAATGCGGTGGACGCGCGCAGTGACATCTACTCGTTGGGCTGCGTGATTTACTTTCTGCTCAGCGGCAAAGCGCCTCTGGAAGGTCAGAACCCGATCGAAACGTGCTGGAAACACGTGCGTGAAACTCCCGTTCCCATCCAACAAGTAGCCGCCCAACCGGTCGCCCAGTCGCTGGCCGAACTGACCATGCAATGCCTGGCCAAATCTCCCGACGAACGTCCCCAGTCGGCCGATGCGTTGTGGACAGCGTTGCACAGCATCTCACCGCTGTCACCGTGGACCAATCGGCAAGCCGATCAGTGGTGGTCCAAGTACATTTCGGAACCCAATCCCCAGAGAACGCACGCTCAAGACACCGCTCGCTCAGCAGCTCAAGCCACCGACAAGTTTCATCCCTAATCCCTAAAGCAAGCACCGTGTTTATCATTGTTTAGCAGTCAGCCGCAGGCGCACTCAGCCTACAAATCTGTACGCCTACGGCTGACTGCTAAACAGCCTGCGGCTAACTGCTCAACAAAATGCCGCGAGGACTTAATTGCGGCGACGAACCAGGCTGGCAGCTCGGCG
This sequence comes from Pirellulaceae bacterium, assembly GCA_028289675.1. GTDB lineage: Bacteria > Planctomycetota > Planctomycetia > Pirellulales > Pirellulaceae > Aureliella. The sequence continues at coordinate 539 of JANQOL010000862.1, read as the reverse complement.
AGAATTGACCGGGCTTCGAAGCTGATTCACAATACACGCCTCCCCTCACACACCTCTCACCACGGCAAACTTCCCATGAAAACTCAACGATGGCCTGCTCTGCTCTCGATCGCTTTACTGGGCGCGCTGGCCACGCCACTGGCCGCCGACGAGCAGCCACTCAAGGCACTGCTGATCGACGGTCAGAACAATCACAAGTGGCGGGAGACCAGCCCCTTGATCAAGGCCACGCTCGAAGGCTGCGGGGAATTTACCGTGGACGTAGTCACGGCACCTGAAAAAGGCGGTGACATGCAGTCGTTCCAGCCCCGGTTCAAGGACTACGACGTCGTCGTCAGCAACTACAACGGACAACCTTGGTCGAAGGCAACTCAGCAGGCGCTGGTCGACTACGTGCGCGGCGGCGGTGGCTTTGTCAGCGTGCATGCCGCCGACAATGCGTTTCCCGACTGGGACGCTTACAACCAGATGATTGGCTTGGGCGGCTGGGGAGGCCGCAATGAAAAAAGTGGACCCTATGTCCGCTGGCGAGACGGCCA
>JANQOL010000861.1 GCA_028289675.1 Pirellulaceae bacterium | reverse complement strand
GCGACCGTGGCTTCGAAGGGATAAAGGTTCACCACCACCAAATCGATGCCGTAAATGTCTTCGTCCTGCATTGACCGCAAGTCGTCGACATGGTCTCGGCGCCCGAGAATGCCCCCAAAGATCTTGGGGTGCAGCGTCTTGACACGACCTTCCATCATCTCTGGAAAGCCGGTGTATTCGGCGACGTCCAGCGTTTCGATACCGTGATCGGCCAAATGCCGGCGTGTGCCGCCGGTACTGTAGATTTTCACACCACAATTGGTCAGTCCAGCTGCAAAGTCCACCAGTCCCAATTTGTCGCTGCAACTGATCAGGGCTCGTTTTATGCGTTGATTTTCACTCACCAAATTGGCTCGCCGTTAAATGGACCCAAGGAAAGGCGTGTCACGATTCCGCCCACACCGTCTGGATGCGGTGGTGGCCGACAAATGAGAATTTTATGTTCTGCGAGGACGGATTTCAGGCTGCCACGAATTCAGGCGGCAAATTAGCCAGCTCATGGATTGTGCCAGGCAACCGCCAGGGTGGTTCAACCGTGCGGAGGTATCGCTGTTCGCTGGAAAGGGCACCAGAATCTTCCTTGAAACCCACACGCGGACGGATTGGAGACTGCCTGAACCGAGTGTCCAGGTGGTCAGGGGAGAGATCCAGGAGACCACTGTTGTACGGGTGCAGTGGTGCTGGTCAAGATGCGATGGGCTGGCCACAGTGCTGGCAGCAGAATCGCAGGTAGCCAATCGTCACAAAACGAAAAGTGGGAGCCGTAAGGTAACCACCGCCATTGGAGCTCCTCTCCAACTCCAACGGCCATGGCGACTCTGTCCGACCCCCATGAATCGATGATAAAATGACATCGTGCCAAGCGAATTGAATTTCGACTCCTTTGTTGTTCGAAGCTGATAGGTTCGCGTCGCTTGGCGGGGGTTGGCTTGGCGCTCCCCGCAGCGTTCCCACCGATTCGCAGCTCTCACTCTACTCATCGGACACCACCGCGGTATCGCAAGTAGTATGCCAATTGCAAGCGAAATTTCTCCGGCCAGCGGCCTACCGGGCGATTCGTCTTGATTTTTGACTAGGAAAGCCGCCCACAGTGAACCGCACCACCCGGTGTGCCGGACCGTCGGTGTCGATAATGCAGGCAGTTGTGCTTCATTCTTGGGCGATTCACCGAAGACTTGCGGTCGACCAAAGCCGTTGAGCGTGTCGCCACCGAGCGAGCCCAAAACGAGCAATCCCAAAAGTGGCTGACCTAGGTGCCGCCGCGACGTGGGGCTGGACGCCATCGAGTCATGGAATTGCCGCACGTGCCCCAGGATTAGGACTCGACGACTCTACTGGCAAGGCCTAGAATCCGGGATTCAAAATCCCTGGGCCAAGTATGAAACGAGTCCCAGAATGGCCTTTAAGGCCGATTTCGGAACGCAGCATTCCAGAGAACGAGTTAAATGTACGCGATTATTGTGGACGGCGGACGCCAATACAAAGTTGAAAAAGGACAGCAGCTGGATATTGATTTGCGTCGTGACGTCCAAGCTGGTGACACCATTGAGTTTTCTCAGGTGCTGGCGATTGGCGGTGATGAAGGTCTGAAATTGGGCAGTCCCGCGATTAGTGGTGCCAAGGTGACCGCGAAGGTCATTGGTGAGCAAAAAGGCGATAAGGTCATCGTGCAAAAATTTCGCCGCCGCAAAAACTACTTGCGGCGCAACGGCCACCGACAGCAGTACACGCGCGTCGAAATCGGCGACATTGCCAGCTAACACGACCCGCCCACGCATCTTTTTCTGAGACGCTTTTTGAGACGCCGCGAAGGTCGAGTCACTTTCGGTGCTTGACCCAAGCTACGAACTTGCCGATCTCTGGATGCGCTAACAACAGCTCGACCGTGTTGTAGCGTTTGCCAAGTTCCTTCTCGCTCGGTACGAAACGATGCACCGCCCGGTGGCAATCGTGACACACGGCAATCGTTCGTAGCATGACTTCTCGCGCGTAATTCTTCTTGAACCATTTGTTGCGATGACAGGTTCGCGGAATCAAATGGTGCGCGGTCGTGCCACGGCGGGTGTGGCGTCCGCATAAACGGCAACGCGAACGGTCTGCGATGCCATTGGTTTCGTTGTCAACCATTGCTCTTGGCTTTTTCAACGCAATTGGGACTGCGCGCGATGCCGTGTTGCGCCCAAACAGTCCACTTGGTTCTGCGGCTTACAGTGGCGCCGGCAAGTCGCGACGGCAGAGTTGCCACCAACCGCACAAATAGCACAGTATACCGATCGAGACCAAAGCCAAGTTCATGCCTGCCGGCCCCAATTGATACTGCCAACCTGGAATGGCGGCCGCCGACAAGATCTCCGACCATCCGTCGGGCCGATTGCGGACTACTTGGACCATTCCGTCAGGCTGATAGAGCGACAAAAACGACGCATAGCCGACGATGCTGGCCGCCTCCGTGGCCTTGCTCAGCAGGAATAGCAGCAGTTGCACCACATAGGCGGCCAAGACCACGCCAATGGTCCGCCAGCGATACCGGTCGATGCAGCTGCACATGCTGCTGAACGCCAACAACACGAACCCGAAGCCAAACAGGTTCGCGCTCGGCGCGCCATACAACGCCGGTGAAACGCGATCGGCCAAGGGGGTTCTGACTTGCTCGGCCGGCGCCAACGGAATGGGAACGCTAACGGGACCCCAAGGCAACTGAAGCTCAGCGGTGGGGCGAACGGACTCTTGAATGGAGTTGGTGTGAATGCCCACGGCGATGCCCGACCAGGCCAGGAGACAGAGCAGGAACAAGCCCAAGGTCGAGAGGCAAGCGTGTGTCGCCAATAGCCTGGTTCGACTGATCGGTCGCGACAACAAAATCTCCAACGTGCCACGTCCAAGTTCTCCGCTGATGACGTCCGAACCTCTCGACAACGACCAGAAAAATACGCCTAAAACCATCACCGGCTCCTGAAACGTCATGGCAATGCTGCCCGCGAACGTCAGGAACTGTTCCAGCGGCACTGGAGAAAACCGCTCGAAGGGCTTGAACTGTTTCAGCAGCGGTCCGAATTGTTCCAAGTCGAATTGGCAGACAATCCAGACTCTCGCCCAGCTGAAAACGAAGATCAATAGACCACAGGCAAGCCATAGCCAGCAAGATTCGTTGACATACTTCTTGATCAGCAGGCGAGTCACGTGGCGCAGTTATCCTGTTGTTGATCAAGTGTTCGCAGCTGATGATGATGCCGCTGATAAATCGCTCGAATGCCCGCTTTTTCGATCTGCATGTCCGTCAGCGGCAACGTTGCTAGCCAAGCTAGCCAGCTACCAGGGTCGCCCGTCAAGTGGATTTCTAATCGCGCGGTAGCCTGCCCGCCGGCCAGCCGTACGTAGTGACTGCATGGATGTTCTTGGATTTTGCCGGCCAAAGCGTCAACGTCGTGCTCTCTATTCAGGTTGGCCGTCACAATGTGTAGCTGTTCGCGCTCACGCAAATCTTCGACGGCTACGATGGATCCTTGACGCATGATCGCGACTTCATCGCAGGTTTCATCGACATCGGAGAAGATATGAGAAGACAGCAGCACGGTACGTCCGTCTGCGCGGATTTCTCGGACCATGGTCAACACTAGAGCTCGAATGTTGGGATCGAGATTGGCGGTCGGCTCGTCCAGGACGATGAGCGGCGCCTCGCAGCCCAAAACTAATGCCAGTGCCAGTTTCTGACGCATCCCGGTGGACATAAACATCACGCGCCGATCCGTTTCCAATTCCAATCGTGCAGCGATTGCGTTGGAACGAGCCAGGGAGCCACACGGATGCAAACCAGATAGCAGCTTCAATACCTGGCTCCCACGCATCGCACGATACAACCGTGCATCACCCGGCAAGTAGGAGACTTGCGCCCGCACGCGTAGGCTTTCGCTTCGCACATCATGACCGCAAACGCGGGCTGTTCCCGCCGCAGGTCGCACAAACCCCAGCAGCGTTCGCAGCAGCGTTGTTTTGCCAGCACCGTTGGGCCCCAACAATCCAAAAACGATGCCCTGCCCTATCCGCAAATCACAGTCGCGCAGCGAATGCACGCTTCCGTAGCGTTTGCTCAGTCCCTGGGCTTCTACCGCGAACATATTCTCTCGTGCAGGATCTCTCGGCGGGATCCTTTGTGCTGGGAAGTTTGTTGAAGCTGACTGTATCTTAGGCGGAGATTGACGGATCTAACGAGGCCCCAACGGCAGAATATCCGCAGCCCGCTCGGGAACTTAACGCGGCCAGCTGCCACGCCGAAATCTCGAACGACTCCATGGTTCATGGCAAAGTGGCGGAGTGGCTGGTCTATAATGAGGCGAGAAATTTCCTAAGGCGCGATGAGGATACAACATGAGTGTGGGAACCCCGGCAGGCAACTCGGCCCAGCAATTGAGCGGAGACGATGTGCAGGCCATTGATCGGCTCAGGGAAGCTTTCCAAGCCTTGGAAGCTGAACTTGGACGAGTCATCGTCGGGCAGAAGGCGACCATCGAGCAGTTGGCGATCTGCTTGTTTGCCCGCCGCCACGCATTGTTGATGGGGGTGCCTGGCCTGGCCAAAACTCTGCTCGTCAGCAAGCTGGCGGAAACGATGTCTCTGCAGTTCAACCGGATCCAGTTCACGCCCGACCTGATGCCCATGGACATCACCGGTACCGATATATTGCAAGACGGCGACGGTGGCAAACGCGAATTTCAGTTTGTTCAAGGGCCTGTGTTTGCCAACATCGTGCTCGCGGATGAGATCAACCGCGCTCCGCCAAAGACCCAAGCAGCGATGCTCGAGGCCATGCAGGAACAGCGGGTGACGGTCCTGGGGAAGGAATTCCAGTTGTCTTCGCCGTTCATGGTGTTGGCGACACAGAATCCGGTCGAACAGGAAGGCACCTACCCATTGCCGGAGGCCCAGCTGGACCGGTTTATGTCATTGATTGAGCTGGACTATCCCAATGAGGAAGAAGAGATTCAGATTGCGCGGACAACGACCGGAGACGAGCTGCCGCAATTGCAGCAGTTGATGACGGCCGACGAGATCATTGCCCACCAAAATCTAGTCCGCCGCGTTCCGGTTCCCGACCACATCTATACCTACGCCGCTCGGTTGGTCCGTAAGACCAGGCCCGCCGGCGAAACGTCTCCGGAATGGCTGCAACCTCTGGTGTCATGGGGCGGCGGGCCGCGGGCGGTGCAAAACTTGATCTTGGGCGCCAAAGCAAGAGCCGCCTTGCATGGCAGCTACATGGTTCGCATCGACGACATCAAAGCAGTTTCACCGGCCGTGTTGACGCATCGAATCATCACTACGTTTGCCGCGCAAGCGGAACGAGTCTCGGCGAAAGATATCATCCAACGCTTGGTGCAGGAAACTCCAGACGCTTAATCCGCTGCCAACTTATGGTCTCTGTGCACCCTGGTGTACGCGACCATGGCCGAGTCCGATCGAAAGAACCTGTCCGCGTGGCCATCGAAACCCAATCCCGTAGTTTTCTCGAGCCCGAAGTACTGGCGCAGCTGAGCGCGCTGCCATTACTGTCGCGCAAGCCCATGCTGGGGAACGTCTCCGGACGCCACGCTAGTCCACACCGCGGTGCCAGCGTCGAGTTTGCCGAGTATCGCAAATACGTTCCAGGCGACGACCTGAGACGGCTGGATTGGCGAGCCTATGGACGCTCAGATCGGTTCTACATTAAAGAGTTCGAAGCGGACACCAATCTGCGAATGGTGTTAGTCGTCGACACGAGCGGCTCGATGGATTTTGGTTCCGTAGGACTCTCCAAATTGGAATATGCTCGGCGCTTGGCCGCGGCGCTCAGCTATATTGCCGTGCAGCAGGGCGATGCGGTGGGATTGGCATGTGTGGCGGCGGGTATCTTACGCAGCATTCCCGCGCGGCGAAATCCCGCGCACCTGTCGACCTTGTATGACAGCTTGGAGGAGGCGAAGCCACAGGGCGAAACCGGGATCGTCGAGGTGTTACACGAATTGGCAGAGACCGTTCGCCAACGCGCTTTAATCGTGGTGCTATCGGATCTGTTTGTCGAACCGGATGCTCTCCGAAGCTGTTTTGAGCACCTGCGATTCCGCAAGCATGATGTCACCACCTTTCATCTGCTGGATCCCGAAGAGTTGTCTTTCGCTTTTCAACGCCCCACCCGCTTCTTGGATCTCGAGGGCGGAACGGCCGTGTTTGCTGATCCGGTGGAAATCGCGGAGCGGTACCATCGCGTACTGGACGACTATTTGGAGTCGCTGCGGCGCATTGTTTTGGAAACCGCCGTCGACTACCGCCGCGTGTCCATCGACACCGCCTACGCGACAACATTGACTGACTTCCTGGTGGACCGCGCTCACCGCAGGAGCGCTCGATGAGTTTCTTACAACCGCTGATGTTGGTAGCCTTGCCGTTGATCGCGCTGCCCATCTTGATTCATCTGATCAACCAGTGGCGCTACCAGTCCAAACCTTGGGGCGCGATGATGTTTTTGCTGGCCGCGAATCGGATGAATCGCGGTTTCGCCCGCATTCGGCAATGGTTGATCCTGGCCATGCGGACGCTAGTGGTCGCTGGACTGATCTTTGCCGTCGCGCGGCCACTGGCTAGCGGCTTGCTGGGCCTGGGGGCGGGCGGACAAGTCGATACCACCGTGATTCTGATGGACCGTTCGCCCAGCATGCAAGTCCAGGGACCAGGCGGATTGACCAAACTGGATACCGGCCGTCGCCAGTTGGCCGGCGCACTGGACAAGTTGGGATCGAAACACTGGGTGACCGTGGATGCAGCTGGAGGTGAGGCAGTAGCTCACGAGAGTTTGGAAGCTGCTTTGCTGTCGCCGGCGCTGACGGCCAGCAGCGCGACCTCTGATTTGGCGGGCATGCTGCAAGCGGCACTGGAGTATTTGAAAAACAATCAGCCCGGCCCTACCGAGGTTTGGATTTGCTCCGATTTGCGTCAGAGAGACTGGAATGCTGATAGCGGCACCTGGTCGCTGGCGCGGGACGGCTTCAAGAACTTGCCACAGTCAGTGCGATTCCACTTGCTGGCTTACCCGGATGCTGCCCGTGAAAACCTGGCGGTTCGAGTGACCCAAGCACGTCGCGAATCAACGGTGGAAGACGGCGTCGAACGGAACGCTTTGTTGCTTTCCTTGCAGCTGACGCGAGGCGGCGACGTGCCTGCGGACGCGGCAGCAAGCATACCAGTGCAAATTGAAATTGAAGGCAATCGGACCGAAATTCCGGTCGAACTAAGCGGCCTACAGACCGACGTACGCAATCTGCGGATTCCGCTGCCGCGTCAACAGGAAAGCGGCTGGGGAACGGTCAGCTTGCCAGCGGATCAGAACAACGCCGACAATGATTACTACTTTGTATTCGCCAAGGAAGCTGTTCGGCGGATCGTCGTCGTGAGTGACGATCGGCAGGCCAGCCGAGCTTTGGAGCTAGCTGCGGCTGTGTCCGCCGACGGTGAGAAAAATGCCGCCGTGGAAGTCATCAGTCCCCAGGAACTAGACTCGTTGGTATTGGACGACACCGCCTTGTTGCTGTGGCAAACCACGTTGCCAGATCAGCAAACCGCACCAGCTGTCGAGAAGTACATCAACGAAGGCGGCCAAGTCATCTTCTTTCCGCCCGCGTTGCTGGTGTCGGCCAATCAGGCGGCGACGCAAGAGTTCATGGGCGTGCGGTGGAACGACTGGCAGAACTCAAAAGTGTTGGTGGACAGCTGGCGCGGCGACCAAGACCTGTTGGCGGCGACTCGTAGCGGCGTTGGTCTACCTGTCGGCCAGCTTCAGTTGTCCGGGTACGCGCGGCTGTCATCCACCACCGAACTATCGAGCTTGGCATCCTTGACCGGTGGAGCCCCCTTGCTGACCAAACTGCCGACGGCGCATGGAGGTGTGTATTTTTGTTCCGTGTCCGTGGATCCCAAAGTTTCCAGTTTGGCGGAGAGCGGCGTCGTCTTGTACGTCGCCGTTCAACGAGCGATCGAACAAGGGCAGGAGGCGCTGGGTAACATCACCATGCGAGCCGCTACGGCCAGTGAACAGGGCGTCAATGAACAGAACGCAGCGCAGTGGCGACAATTGGCGGGCTCAGCGGAGGCGCTGTCCACCGAGTTGTCCGTGCATGCGGGCGTGTATCAGCAAGGAGATCGTTTGTTTGCGATCAATCGCACCACTGCCGAAGATAGGCGAGATCAGGTGCCCGACCAACGAGTCGAACAGTTATTCGCTGGCTTGCCCTTTGCCCGCGTCGATGGTTCCGCAGGCGACTTGACTGGCATCCTACGCGAAGTCTGGCGAGTGTTCTTGATGGGTATGATCCTAGCCATGTTGTTGGAAGCGTTGCTATGTCTGCCTCGAAGAGCTGCCGTTCGTCCTGTTGCCAGCCGGATGTGAGGCATCGAACGTTGTGTTGGATTCACTATGGAACACCCTTGGCCTAGCAACCCCTTACGTGCCCTGGCGACGCACACTAGCACGCTGCTAACTGAATTTTCCTACCCCAGCCAAACCGAGCCACCCTGGCCGGTGCAAGTATGACGGACACTAGTTTTGCATTCCAATGGACGTTGTCCTCGGTCTTCATCTCCGCGGCGGTGATGCTGGTGGTCTGTGTTCTCGGCTGGGTCGCCTGGCGCCGGAGTGGCTATCGTTCGAGCGTGCTGATGCTGGAACTGGCCCGGATCGCCTTGGTGGGCTTGGCCGTGTTTTTGCTGAATCAACCGGAGTCTGTCAGTTCGTTCCGGCCAACTGAAAAACCCACGGTCGTCATCTTGGGCGACCAGTCAGTGAGTATGGACACACAAGATGTGGGTTTGGAGAACGCCGGTTCCACTCCCCTGCTGACCCGCCGTCGCGCGCTCGCCCCGTTGTTGGACCTGACCAACTGGAACGATCTACCGGAACGACTAGAGATCGTCGCGACTCCTTTTGCCGTCGGCGACGAAGGTAAGGTCAGTAACTTGCATGACGCGTTGATGGCGGCGCGGAGCGAGCATCCCAACTTGCGAGCCATCGTGCTGGCGTCCGATGGCGACTGGAACGATGGCTCGCCCCCGGTCGACGCGGCGGCCCGATTGCGTCTGGAGCAAATCCCCATCTTCAGCGTTCCATTGGGAAGCCAGTCCAGATTGCCGGACATCGATGTACTCAGTTTTGATGTGCCGACCAGCGGCGTGGTGGCCAAGAACGTCCGCATCCCCTTCACCATAGAAAGCTCGTTGCCACGAGATCACCTGGCGCAAGTGGAGTTACGCGTCTCAGACGGAACAGTGCTCAGACGTCAGGTGCGCATTGCTGCCATGGGACGCACTTCGGACGCAATCCTGTGGAAACCGGATGTGATCGGCGATTACACCTTGTCGATAGACGTTCCTTCACATCCGGACGAGAAGATCGTCAAGAACAACCGCCGCGAAGCTCCCATCTCGATCGTCGAAGAGAAGCTCAAGGTCTTGGTGATCGAGTCATTGCCGCGGTGGGAGTATCGCTATCTGCGCAACGCGTTGTCGCGTGATCCTGGCGTTGAGTTGAATTGCCTGCTCTTTCATCCTGGGCTGAGCAAAGTCGGCGGCGGGAACCTGGACTATATCGACTCGTTTCCAGAAGAAAACTTGACCGACTACGAAGTGGTGTTCTTGGGTGACGTGGGTCTCGGCGACGGCCAGCTGACCGTCGAACAATGCCGGAAGCTAAAGGGGCTGGTTGAGCAGCAAGCTAGTGGGCTGGTCTTCATGCCCGGCCTCAAAGGCAACATGCTCAGCCTGGCCGATTCCCCGTTGGCGCCCTTGTTGCCCGTCATCATGGATGACGCCCAGCCAATGGGCTGGGGTTCGCGGACACCCAGCCACTTTGCCCTGACCGAACTCGGGCGCGATAGTTTGCTGACCAAACTGGCGGACACCCAGGAGGAGAACATGCAGGTCTGGGAGAATCTGCCCGGATTCCAATGGCACGCGCCGGTCGTACGCGCCAAAGCCGGAACGGACGTGCTAGCAGTTCACCAGGAGGTATCCAACGAGTATGGCCGCATTCCATTGCTGATAACGCGTAGCTTCGGAACGGGAAAAATCCTATTCATGGGCACGGACGGGGCCTGGCGCTGGCGGCGTGGTGTGGAGGACCTCTACCACTATCGTTTTTGGGGACAGGTCGTGCGATGGATGGCCTACCGGCGCACCCGCCTCCGTGGCGAACTGATGCGAGCGTTCTTTCTCCCACAACAACCTCAGATCCGGCAGACGGTCACGTTTCACGCCATCGTCATGCAGAAAAGTGGCGAACCACTGGGTCGCGGAGAGGTGACCGCGCGGATCATTGCTCCCTCCGGTCGCACCGCTTCAGTGCGGCTGACCAATTCCGGGGCCGAATGGGGTGCCTTCGCGGGCGTGTTCACCCCGGAGGAACCGGGACCACATCAGGTCACATTGCGGTGCCGGGAAAATGGAAGTCAGATCCAAACATCACTGTTTGTTCAGGGAGCAACCGAAGAACAGGTTGGCAAGCCGGCACGTCCAGAGGTGTTGGAGGAACTGTCTCGCATCACCGGCGGACGCCTGCTGGATTCGGGTGACCTGGCACAAATCGTCAAAGCGGTTGCCGAAGTTCCCGAGCCTCCTTTGCGAATTCGACGCGTTCAACTCTGGAGCCACCCCTTGGTTGCCGGTACGCTAGTACTGTTGTTGGGCCTGTTTTGGATAGCTCGCAAAGTGGCAGGCTACATTTAGACCCCATGTTTGTTTGGACGGTGTTTCGCGCACTCGGATGGCCCATCATGGATGGAACCACCATACACCCGCAACCGCGCATCAGACCGTGCCAAACCAAACTCCGCCAAGTGAATTTTTTCGGAGGATGTCTCTGTGAGTAGCGCTTCAGCCGATGAATTGCGATCCACGGAAGCCGGCGCGGACCGGCTGCCCTCGTT
>JANQOL010000858.1 GCA_028289675.1 Pirellulaceae bacterium | reverse complement strand
TGCAGCGCAAAACACGGGCAATCTATATCAGGGACAATGCGATTTACTGGGCTGAGAGCTTCGCTGGTTGGCGGTCATAGTGATATCCAGTGGGCATCGCGCGGATACGTGACCTGCGCCATCAACAATGGTGACTGCTTGTTTGTCGACCGCAGTCACCACCAACAGCAACGAATGGCTGAGCTGAGTATAAGCCGGCTTGTCCCTGGATTTCCAACACTTTCGGAGGATCAGTCCGAGGGCTGGCCATGCAAATCATCAAACAGCCAGGCCTTGGCGAATGCCCAGTAACGGTTGGCCGTGGGCACCGACAGTTCCAGTGCTTCCGCGGTCTCGTGGATGGTCAGGCCCGCAAAATAGCGCAGTTTCACGACTTCGGCTTTCTGAGGATGCGACTCTGCCAATCGATCCAAAGCCTCGTGAACACACAGGATTTCGTCGGGCGAGCCAGCCATGACAATCGCATCTTCGACTTGCCCACCGCGCGCAGAATCCCCACCCCGCTTCTTGCTTTTCTTGCGGCGGGCATGGTCCACTAAGATACGGCGCATGGCCTCCGAGGCAGCCGAAAAGAAATGCCCTCGGCCTTTGAACCTCGGTTGAGTGTTGCCGGCAAACAGACGCAAGAACGCTTCGTGAACGAGTGCCGTGGCCTGCAAAGTGTGTGCGGACGACTCGTGTGCTAAATGCTGAGCAGCGATCTGACGCAATTCATCGTAGACAACAGCGATCAAGGAGTCGGTCGCACCCCGCTCTCCCTTCGACACTAGTTCGATCAGTTGCGTCAATTCCGTCAAAGTTGCAATCCGCCAAAAGCCGCTTGGATTCCAGTTGCCAACAATGCGTTGCAACCGCCACGCCCGAAATTCTTGGTGACATGTATCTGGAAGAAAGCTGCGTCAAGTGTAGCTAATGTCGGCGTAAATCGTATTTTCTTACCGCCTAACTGATACGACTTTTGCGGTTTTTACGCATGTGCGAGTGGCATGACTCTCGGTAGGCGCAGGAAGCTTAACTACCGCCACGCCGCGCTCTGCACTGGAAGCACCTTATGAGCCAAGTATTTCCAACTGGATTAGATTCTCATCTTGGGGAAAACTCATGCGCTCGTCGCGTCGATTGGGGCTTCATCTCTGCGTGTCTATGTTGATTGCGGCTCCCACCACAGGGTGGGCGCAGATTCGCGAATGGCAAAATTTGCTGGGTGGGTCCTGGAGCCTGAATACCAACTGGTCGGGCAACGATGTTCCAGACACTGCTGCGGAAACCGTGCTGTTTAGCGGGGCGACAGGGTATGCAGTCACACTCGATTTGGGAAACACGACTATTGGCGGGATTGATTGGTCCAATCCCAATGCCGTGTTGAACATCGTTCCAGGTCTGAGCAATTCAGCTTTGTCGGTCAACAGCGATTTTACGATCAACGGTGTACTCAATCTCAACAGTGACAACAACTTTGACGTCAGTTTGATTCGCAATGGGACGATCACCACCTCCGCGACCGGTACGCTGCAGTTTGGAGGCACCAGTACCAATAGTCTGACGCTGCGTCAGTTGAGCGCGGACCTGGTCAACAACGGAGCGGTCATCATCAATCAAGATGCCCGTTCGACGCGCGCCGGTGCTGTGCTGACCAACAACGCCGCCTTTACGATTGCCGCCGGCAAAAACTTCACGAACACCAATGTCACCACATTCAATCAGAACGGAGGCACCTTGGCCAATAACGGAACGTTCGAAATGTCCGGCGATACGTTCAATTTCAATGGCGGGACGATTACGGGAAACAATATTGATCTAAGTTCCTCAACCTTGAACATTACCACCGCCAATGCTGGCGGATTTGATTTTACGGGTGCGTCGTTTCTCTCCGGAGATGTTGGTGCGGCGCAAACCATCAACATCAACCCAGGTAGCAGTAATTCGTCAGTCACGGGCTTGGCCGATTTTACCAACAACGGCACGATCAACCTCAACAGCGACAACAACTTTGATGTGTCTCTGATTCGAGCCGGAACGATTACCAACTCCGCAACAGGCACCATCCAGTTTGGTGGCGCGAGCGATGATCCCCTGACACTCAGGCAGTTGAACGCCGACTTGGTGAACAATGGCGCAGTGATTTTGAATCAAAGCGCTCGTTCAACGCGCGCTGGGGCGATGCTGACGAACAATGGCACGTTTACGATTGCCGCGGATAAGAGCTTTATCAACACCAATCTAACCACCTTCAACCAAAACGGTGGCACCCTGGCCAACAATGGCACTTTCGAAATGTCCGGGGACACATTTAACTTCAATGGCGGTACGATTACGGGCAACAACATCCAGCTGAGTAGTTCGACGTTGAACATCGCCCATACCGCTGCTGCGGGCTTTGATGTCGTGGGGGCTTCTACAATTTCAGGCAACGTTGCAGCTGACCAGGTGATTAATCTGAGTCCAGGAAGCAGCAGTTCGAGTCTAACCGCGACTGCTGATTTTACGAATCACGGCACATTCAATCTCGACAGCGACAATGCGTTCGACGTGTCGCTGATCCGGGCGGGCACCATTACGAATTCGGCGACAGGCACCATTCAGTTTGGCGGTACTGCGACGGGACCGGCCACGCTGAGAATCCTCAACGCCGATCTGGTCAACAACGGAACAGTCACCGTCAATCAGGATGCCCGCTCCACTCGCGCGGGTGCTATCTTGACCAACAACGGAACGTTCACGGTGGCAGCAGACAAGAGTTTTATCAACACGAATCTCACGACATTCAATCAAAATGGTGGGACCCTGGCAAACAACGGTACCTTCGAACTGGTTGGTGATACTTTCAATTACAACGGTGGCAGCATCACTGGCAACTCGATTGAAATGGACTCGTCGACGCTAAATATTGCCACGACCGGCGCCGCCACGTTCGACATTACTGGCTCCAGCACTTATTCGGGTGACCTGGCCATGGGACAGACCATCAACTTGACGCCGGGCTCTTCCAGCAGTTCATTGACCGCTTCCGCGGATTTTGAGAATAACGGCACCATCAATTTGAATAGCGACAACAGCTTTGACGTCACCTTGATTCGTGCTGGCACGATTACCAATGGCGCCGATGGCACGATTCAATTTGGTGGATCGAGCGACAGCATTGCGACGCTGCGAAGCATCAACGCGGACTTGATCAACAATGGGTCGATCGAAATCAATCAAAACGCCCGTTCAATCCGAGGTGGTGCAGTACTGACCAACAACGCTTCGTTTACTGTGGCTGCCGACAAGTCGTTCACCAATACCAACTTAACGACGTTCAACCAGGATGGAGGGACATTGACCAACGATGGCGCCTTCGAGATGAGCGGTGACACGTTCAACTTCAACGGTGGCAACATCACTGGAAATGCAATTGAACTCTCGAGCTCAACGTTGGCGATCGGGGCTGGCAGCCTGGGGACGGGAGAATTTGACGTGTCAGGTACGAGCACGCTCAGCGGAGACATCGCTGCCGCCCAAACGGTCAATTTACGTCCCGGTTCCAGTAGTTCATCGCTGACTTCAGCGGCCGACTACACCAACAACGGTACGATCAACTTGGACAGTGATAACTCCTTTGACGTCACGCTGACTCGGGCTGGCACGATCACCAACACGGGCAATATCAACTTCGGTGGCACAGCAACGGGCGCGGGGACCATTCGACGCATTCACGCGGAGATTGACAACCAAGGCACCATTGATGTTGTCGCTCAAGGTACTGCGACCGCGATCGGCCGCGTGGGCGCCGATAACCTCAATTCGGGAGATCTCATCAGTAGAAATGCGGCCAGTGTTGTCACGTTTACCGGCGACACGTTCACCAATCAAGCTACCGGCACTCTGGCTGGTGTGGGTGAGCTCGATTTTACGGCTACCGACCTCTCTAACTTGGGGACCATCGCGCCAGGATTGAGTGCGGGGACATTGACCTTAGACGGCGACGTGTTTTTCGGCTCGACTTCCATGGTGGAGATTGAATTGGGCGGCACCACACCGGGCTCGGAATACGATGTCTTGGTCGGGTTGGACCTGTTCGATTTGGACGGTGGACTGAATGTCAGCTTCATCAATGGATTTCAAAGTTCCATCTTGAACAGCGACACCTTCACGATCATTGACGCGGGCACGCTGACGGGAACATTTGCAGGATTGTCCAACGGTACGGTTTTCACCACAGCGGACGGCTTTGGCCAGTTCACCATCAACTATACCGGTACCCAAGTTCAGTTGGGTAACTTCCAAAGTATCTCTGCTGTCCCTGAGCCCGGTGCTTTGGCGGTCTCCGGACTGGCGCTAACTTGCATGATGTTCTATCGCCGTCGCCGCAGCACACGCAACTAGCCGACCGGCAGCGTCGCAGTAGCCTAGCGTAAAGTCTGAGCGAAATGGCTGCTAGCGCTTCATGTGTGAGCTACATCGCAAACGGCAGCAGTCGACGGATGAATCCGCTGAATTATGCAGCTGAGTATGATCCCTCGGGTGCGGGCGCGGTATCCTGAGAGGCCAGCCGACTACAGAGTCGGTTTACCCTCTCGCAGGCCCCGCCGTGAAGTCAGAACCAGCGAATTCTCGAACAAGTGCGGTTGTCATCGGCGACGACCCATACACCGATGCCAATCTGAACTGGCGTAGTCCGCTGGTATTGGCTGCGGTGGTCACCAGTCTGATCTGGATCTATCTGGCCGTCCGATTTTGGCAAGTCGAGCCGCGTTGGACCAGTGTGGTGCTAGCCGTCTTGGCGGTGTCCTTGGCTGTCTTGTTTTGCATCCGCAAGTTGTGGGCCGGGCGAGCAAGTCTACGAATGCTGGTTATCGGCGGTCCCATCTTGGGAGCCTTGCTGTGTATGCCTATTCGAATGGTGACTCAGAACCTGCACTTAGCCAGCCAACTCAACCAGGCTCGAGTTAGCAATTACGGTCTAGGACACCATGGGCAGGTTTCGGCCTGGCTGCGGAACGTGGTGTTGCAAGCGGTGGGCAGCCAGTTTGCTGAGTATTTCAATACCGACCTGACCTCATTGCGAGTGCAAATGGAGGTTGTGGACTTAGATCAGTTGCGGCAGCTGCCAACGCAACATTTGCGGTCGGTGTCGTTCCGTCGCTACGAGGCTGCAGAGGCTCGGCTGGATGACACGACCGTAGCTTGGCTAAACACCATTCCGACCGATCCGCTGATTAGCTTGCGGTTGCGCAATCCGAGCCCAGATGAACTGAGCGCCTTGTCAGCGCTCAAGCACACAACGATGCTCAAGCTGAATCGGTGGCGGGTTGCTGGAAACAGCTTGGAACTGCCCGCGGTCTATGATTTGGAGATCTCTGACTCCGACCTAACGAAGACCGCTGGTCAATTCAACTATGACCTACCGGCGATCGAGCGATTTCATTTGAACAACTGCCAGCTGACGAATTGCCCTACGTTGCTAGACTCGCTGGCCCATTCGAGACATGTGGCCGTTGCGGGCTGCCGTCTGGACGATGCCTTGCTGGCCCACATCTTGGATTTGCCAGTCAACGATCTCAAACTCACGGATGTGTCTATTCCCGATGGCTTACGGTTCGGGACGCACTCGCAACGGGTCGGGCGGTCGTTGACGTTGTGGAACTGCTCGATCGACGGTGACCAGTTGGTGGCCTTGCTGGAGCGGCGCCAGCCGCGAGCTATTCAGTTGGACATCAAGCAGCCGCTATCGGTGGACCAACTGAGTCAAATACTGCGTATGTCGGGCCTCAGATTTGCCAGGTTCCGTGCGGTGTGGGCAACCAGAGAGCATTTGATGGCGGTTACGGAAACCCAGCAGCGGATGCGAGTGATCGTGCTGGACAGCATGCTCAATACCGATGACATGAATTGGTTGATCGAAAACAAGGGCCCCAATGTCAGCTTGTACTTTCAGCAGGGGCCCACCGGTCCCACGTAGTTCGCCTGTAGGTGGAAAACGGGACGACCGAACGCCTTTTGCAAGCCAGGTTTCGGTGCGCCTCGCAACAGAACCCCGCACTGCACTAGAGATAGTCGAATAGAGTCAAACGAGTGGTCTGGCCCATCAATTGCAATGATGCTTGCAAGGCTGCTTCACGGGCGGCCAACTCGGAGATCACCTGCGCTAGATCTGCATCCAGTTCGTCCGATTCGATTTGCCGCAACTGCAACTGCTGTTCCTCGCCCAAGCTCCTGGTTTGAATAATAGCCTGTTGGCGTGTGCCGACCAATCCTCGGGCCAGTGACATGCGCTGGATGTCATCGTCCAGAGCTGCAGCAATCCTTTGCATCTCTTCGGGGCGGTCTCCATCGATGGCTTCCCTCATGCGAATCAAACTGTTGAACACGCCCTCGACCTCAACGCCACTGACATCCGCGCCGCCAATGACGCTGTCGGTGCCGATCAGCTCGCCCGCAGCGTCAGGAGCTCCTTGAGCGATCAAGCCTAATCCAAACGCGGCCTGACTACCGCCAACGTTGCGAACTCGAATGGGGTCCACGCCAGCTGCCGACGATAGGACGATCCCATTGCCATCGGTCGTTAGCGAAGCCGTTATTCGCAGAGTCGGGCTGAAGTTGTCAACATGGTTGTTGATCCGGTTCAACACGTCGCCGACGTTTTGCACACCGGTCAAGTTCACGGAGATTTCCGTTCCGTCGGTACGTGTCAGGATCAGGTCATCTCCTTCGTCATTAAGAAAGATCCCCTGACCGAAATTCAGATCTCGAACCGATGTGGTGGTGTCAAAGGTCCTCAAGCCCAACACCGTCGCCAGATCACTACCGTGCTCGCCGATCGACAATGACGTGCCGCTTTCGGTGCTTTGGACGGACAAGAATCTGCCGGTCGGATCAATGTTGGCCGTGACTTGTGCCCCCGACTGTCGAATGTTGTTCAACAAGTCTTCGACCGTCTCAGCACCGTTGGAAGCGACGATGTGAGTATCGGCGCCTTGGAAGATTTGAAAGGTGTCGCCAATGTTGATGCTGGCGCCGTCGAACAGCTGCGACAATCTAGTTTGGCCCGTCAGGATCGGATTCAAATCCGTGCCAGTGACTGGGCTTAGTCCGGTCCCGTCAGTATTCTTGATTCCCAGGCCGGCCGCGGTGACTCCCGATCCGACTTCGTCAATCCGCAGCAACCCGCCGGCTGCGTCGGTGTAGTCGATCGCAATGCCATTGGCCGTCAATGTCGCGTTCAATTCTCGTCCACTGATTTGTGTGGCATTGATGGCTTCCAAGACGTCGTTGAGATCGTAGGCATTGGCCAAGTCGATCTCCTGAAGATCAATGCCGTCCGAGATGGAAATCGCCCCCAAGCCGACTCCATCGCCGCGGTTCAGCTGCGACAGCGGTGTGTCCAGAGCCACCGCCGGATTCAGATCGATGGTGCTGACGATCTTCTCAGAGCGCACCCCAAATGCCTCTTCCGCGCTGACGTTGGCCGCGACCGTGGAAGCAAAGTCGGTGATGGTCCTCAGGTCGTTTTCATTGCCCGTAAATTGGACCGTGTCGCCGATATAGCGCAGTGGAGTGTCTAGGACATCCGATCCGGCAAACAGGAACTGGTCCCGAAACTTGGCGTTAGCCAACTCAGTCAGCTTCGCCAAGCCAGCTTCGATCTGCGATGCGTAGGCGTCTCTCTCCTCGTCGGACAGTGTCGTGCTGGCGGCCAAGACCGCCACACCGTGCAGTTCGTGCATGATGGACTGAGCTTGAGCCAAGGTGGCTTCCGTTGCGCTCAAAATCGTATCGGCGCTCTGTAGATTGTCATCAACTTGAGCTTTGAATTCCAACTGCCGTTGCGCTGTCAAAGCCCGAATGCCCGCTGCCGGATCTGCGCTCAATTTCGAGATGCGGCGTCCGGTACTGAGCTGCGTTTGCAGATCTTGGATGGCAGTCTGGTCGTTGTTAATCTGAAACAGCAACCGAGAAATGCCCAGCTGACTGGTAGCTCGTCCGTTTACGGCAGGATAAAAACTGGTCATGGTCTCGTCTTGGCGCGATCAGACGCTTCTAGGTGGCTGGGAAATGTGCTGGTTTTCCGTCAGTTTCTGTGGTTGTAGTAGGTTGTTTTGCCGGCGACCGATGGTGTTGCTGCCCGGCTGTGCCGGTCATGTGTGTGTGCCGGACATGCGTGTGCCAACGTTGCTGGCGATTCGCGTGCGCCTTCGGCTACCGGCTAAACGAATAATCAACTGGCTGTCGGGGCTACAAATTGACCAACACTTCTAGCATCTCGCTAGACGCTTGAATCAATCGGCTGCTAGCTTGAAATGCTCGTTGATAAAAGATCATTTTGACCGCTTCCTCGTCCAAGTTGACTCCCGATGCGGCTAAGTGTTCGCCCTCCAACGTACGATAAAAATTTCTCAGGCCGTCCGTCACACCACTTTGCACATTGATATCTTGTGTCGTTCGCACCACGATGTCTTCAAAGGCCTGCTTGATGGATCGTCCGCTGAGACCATCGACGGGGACGTCGAATGCCTCCGCCATTCGCAATGCGTTCTCCGTACCTGTGCCCACACCTTTCAAACTGGCCGCAAACATGGATGGGTCGTTGGCGACGGTTTCGTTGAGGTCAATGGTGGACGCCGAATCTCCTACGAAAAACGTATTGACTCCCGCTGCGGCAAGAAAACCGGCCGTATCGTTTTGAAACGAGAACTGCAGTAAGTGCGAGTCGGCGGCGATCCGCAGCTGCCCCTCAGGAGTGATTTCTGCCGATAACCCGGAGATATCACCGATCGCTGTTCTGACGTCCTGCAAGGTCGTGTCGTCGGTTCCGCCCGTCAGCTTGAGACGCACGGTGTGTGTTTTGACTTGTTCTGTCTCCAGATCTAGAACTTGGATCTCGAAACTGTCGTTTTGAATGTCGAGTGGAAAACCGGCCAAGTCCAGCGGAGCGGCCGGATCGTCTGACGCGAACGCGCTGGTGACTTCGGAGAATCCACGGATGCCCTGCCCTTGACTGTGAATGCGATTAAATTGCTCGATCAGGTCACGAGCAAAGTCGTCCAGCTGCTGCACGTTGTTGCCGACGGCCGAATCGCGAGCTGCGTAGATGCCATGCAATCGTCCACCGGTGACCTGCAAGGCGGAGTCCGTGTCCACCAAGCGGACTTCTGGAACCGACAGGTTGTCTTCGGTACGCAGACCAAAGGTCACGGGGCGCTGGATGCCGTCGGCAACCAGGTACTCACCCCCGACGAAGACGGTGACAGATCCACTTTCCTGCTCAACGGCTTTGACGTTGACCAACTTGGATAGTTCTTGCAGTGCAATGAGTCGTTCGTCGCGTAGGCCCACCGCATCACTGCCGCTCGATCGGCCACCTTCGATCTCCACAATGCGGCTATTCAGTTTGGCGATCTGCTCGGTCAGCCGATTGATCTCGGTAGCCGTATCCCGCACTTCTTGGTTGAGGTTGCTCGCAATCTCGGAGAAGCGTTGTCCCATCGTGCGGATATTCGTGGATAGAGTCTTGCCGCGTTCGATCACCAGCCGGCGCAGTGCGTCGTTTCCGGGCTGATTCAAAACGTCTTGCACGCTGGCCGAGAACTCGGACAACTGCGAACTCAAGTCCGTATCGGACAGCTCGCCGAACAACGACTCCATTTGACCGTAGATGTCGTCCAAGGCTACGCTGCTGGCCAGGGCACTCTCCGTTTGCCGCAGTCGCTCGACGAGAAAGTCGTCCATCTTCTGCACGACGCCCACCGCGCGGACACCGTAGCCGAGAATGACATCGCCAAACTTGAGGCCCGCGGCCGGTGCCTGAATGAGCTCCTGACGGATGTATCCGGGTGTATTGGCGTTGGCAATGTTGTTGCCCGCGACATGCAGGCCCAACTCGGAGACCTGGAGCGCGTTTGCCGCCTGCTGAATGGTGGAGAAAAGGGACACGCTTCCATGCTCACAGATTAGTGTCTAACAACTGACCGCCGCCGGTATCCGATTCCGCTGCCGTTACGTATACGTCCTGCCCGCTCTTACCTTGTGTAAACACTGCCAGCGTGCCGCCCACGAACTGTGCCGATTCGTGGATCAGGACCCACGCCGACGCATGCAGTCGCCGGAGGTTGGCCAGCTGTTGCCGAGCGGCCAGCACGGCCG
>JANQOL010000857.1 GCA_028289675.1 Pirellulaceae bacterium | reverse complement strand
TTCGATCAGGTCCAGTAGACGCGTGGGGTTGCTATCGACGACCATGACGCCGGCCACGCCCGGTTCGCGTAAAGATCCGGAATCCACGTGCAGTTCAATGTTACAGATGTCGTTGAGTACAGGTGTGATCAAGCCCACCTCGCGACCGCCAATGGTGAAAACAACTACGAATACGTGAGTCAGAGATGGATCGCGGGGACGCGCGTTGAGCTCTTGCTCCACGGACAACAGCGGCAGTGTGCCGCCACGATAAGGCAGCATGGTGCTGCCCCCCAAGTCGATGATGTCTTCGATCGCCGTTCGTTCAATTCGCGAAATGCACGCCATGGGCACTGCAAAGTGCTCGTTGGGTGCATTTTCGAACAGCAGCAGCCGATGCGTTTCGCCAACGGTGTCTTCGTTCTCGAGCAGACTGTTGGCCGCCTCTTCTCCGCCGCGCAGATCGACCATCAAAGCGATTCCGGAGATGTCCAAGATCAAGGCCACATAGCCGTCGCCCAAGATGGTCGCTCCCGCCAGATAGGAAACGTCCTTGAGTTGCTTGCCGAGCGGCTTGACCACAATCTCTTCGCTGTCGAAGAGTTCATCCACGGCCACGCCGTAGCGGAATTGACCCGATTCAACAACGATCACGTTGATTCCACGCTGACTGTTCGGCTCATCTACTGGGCCGTTCGACATGACGCTTCCCAGCCGGACCAGTGGCAGCAATGCGCCTCGCAACCGCAGTACCTCGGCGCCTTGGACGTTGCCAATGCGGCTGTTGATTTCCTGCGGCGGGACGCGAACGAGTTCCGCGATGTTCGTTTGCGGAATCGCGTACTTTTCGTTGCCGCAACCGACGATCATCGAGGGGATGATGGCCAGAGTCAGAGGTAACGTGATGTGCATGGCGGAACCCGAACCCAGCTCGGATTCAACTTCAACGGTGCCGCCGATTTGCTCGATGTTAGTACGGACGACGTCCATCCCCACGCCTCGTCCGCTGACATCTGTCACGGCGGCCGCGGTGGAGAAGCCGGGTGCGAAGATCAATCGCAGGGCATCCGAGTTGGACATCGCCGCTGCTTCGGTTTCGCCAATCAATCCGTTCGCAACGGCCTTGGCCTTAATCTTCTCGGCGTCGATGCCTCCGCCGTTGTCTTCAATGCGAATACACACCTTCCCCGCTTGGTGGAAAGCGCGCAGTCTGATCGTACCTTCAGCAGGTTTGCCATTGGCAATCCGCACGTCCGGCTTCTCGACACCGTGATCCACCGAGTTGCGTACCAAGTGGGTTAGCGGATCACCGATGGCTTCGATGATGGTCTTATCTAACTCGACATCGCTGCCTTCGATTTCCAAGACACAGTGTTTGCCAAGTTTGCCACTCAGATCTCGTACGACGCGCGGAAACCGATTGAAGACGGTACCCACCGGCTGCATTCGAGTCTGCATGATGGCTTCTTGCAACTCGCTGGTAACATGATCCAGTCGAGTGGCGATGTCTTCCAATTGGTCGCGGCTGCTTCCACTGACGGCTTGCAATAACTGGTTGCGCCCCAAAACCAACTCGCCAGCCAAGTTCATGAGTCGGTCGAGGGTGGACACGTTGACGCGTACGTTGGATTCAGGTTGCTTGCTAGCAGCTTTGCTCTCAGCTTTCGCGGGCAGTGGTTTCTTGCTTGGACCAGCGGGAGTTGGCTCGGCGGGCGCGGAAGGTGTGGAAGCGGGCTTGGCGGCCGGGGACGGCTGAGCCTCGGCAGCGGGCGGCGCGGGTGGTGCTGCGGCGATGGGTGTTTCCGTATTGGGAGCTTCGGAGTCGGGCGCGTTGGCAGTGGGGCCGGCATCAACGGACTCCGCCACCGTGTTGGCAACCGCTTCCACGTCCTCGACAATTTCAGCTTCCTGACTGCCTGTTTCAATGATCCGCTTCAGCTCGGCGACTTGCTCGCTGACGTCGACCGCATTGCTGCCGGATACGTCATCGACCAGGCTACGCAGTTGGTCGGCGGAACGCAGCAGAGAATCGACTACCTGGTGGCTTGGAACCAATTCCTGGTTGCGAATCAAGTTGAGGACGTTCTCCAAGTTGTGCGCCAACTCGTTGATCGTACTGAGTCCCAAGAAACCGGCCGCGCCTTTCACCGAGTGCACGGCGCGGAATACGGTGTTGACCAAGTCGACGTTGATGTCGGCTCCGTGCTCTTCGATTTCCAGTAGCTGCCCCTCGATATCTGAGAGGTGCTCCGAACTTTCAACTACGAATTCCTGTAGCAGTTCGTCGTCTTCGCCCATCACTTGTTACCCACCTAAATCTACTGTTCCGGCATGCAGGCGCAAGGCAATCGGTTGTGCGGATTGCCCGCCTGAATTTTTCTGCACAGGAACTTACATCGCGGTTAAGGTGGCCTGCTCGCGGCGGCCTGGATTCTGGTGTTGCTAATTGTTCGCATTGGTACTTCATGCGATTTGTAACACCTGTGAGGATTAGGCGATTTGCAACGCCAACGAATGCGGGGGCTGCGGTGATTTTTCTTGACACTTGGATTATCCAATCCAATGTTCTCTACGGAACGCTACAGATTTACTGGCGCGAGGCGGCTATTGGCGAACGCGTTCTGTGTCGCCCCATTATCGACATGGGGATTTGGTTGCAGTTAGATTCGGACCTGAGGAAGTCAACATGAAAGTCTTAGTTGCAGACGATTCCGGCGTAATGCGGAAGATCATTTTGCGATCACTGGCCGCATGCGGCGTTTTTGACACCGCCGAAGCGGCGGACGGCGCACAAGGATGGGAAGTTTTTCAGGAGGATACGTTCGATTTGGTGCTCACCGATTGGAACATGCCGGAGATGTCTGGCTTGGAGTTCTTGGTCAAAATCCGCGAGTCCGGCTCTGATGTGCCGGTCATCATGGTGACCACCGAAGGGGAGCGTGAGCGAGTCATCGAAGCGATTCAAGCTGGCGTCACCGATTACTTGTGCAAGCCGTTCGAGCAACACGAACTGCAAGAGAAGCTCGACAAGTACGTCGCTGTTTAGCCAGCACCGACAACGCGAACGCCTCTGGCTCTGGGGCGACACGTGATTCGATCACCATCAAGACCGTAGGAATGGCTCATGACCGTACATGAAATTGACAACAGTCTTTTGGAACAAGTCCTGAGCCGGAATGAGTCCGCGCACGCAACTGAGACCGTCGACACGTTTGATGCCGACACCATTGTCGAAGTACTGCAGTCCAGTACCGAGAGCGTGTTCTCGATGATGTGTCAGGTCGACTTGGTGCGTATCGAATCACCTGAGCCAGCGGCGGAGTTCGCGCTGAGCGGTGTCATCACCATTTCCGGTGGCCTGTCGCTGGGCATTGTGGTGGGCATGAGCGAGAAATTGGCTCGAGTGGCCACCGAGAACATGCTGGGGATCCAAGTCGATGGGATCGACTCAGATGTTCTGGATCTGGTGGGCGAAATCGCCAACATGATTGGCGGCAAGGCCAAAGAACAATTCAGCGCCGCCGAATTAAGGCTTGGGCTGCCGACGGTTGTACGCGGTGGTGCCGATCTGGTCGAGTTCGGCTGCGCCTCTGAAGTACACAGCTTCGACTACACGTCTCCGGCGGGCGCCCTGCAAGTAGAAATTGCCATCAAGCGGTAGCCTTCTTGGGCGGGTAACGTGGCTCCGCGCCCCCTATCGAAGGACGCAGAGCCACCGTACCGATGCCGCCTTTCACTAACTAGGGCACTGCCAAGCTCGCATCGTTGAGAGGATGTTGCCCCGAGATCTTGGTCCGCCTGGTGCCTGCCAGCGA
>JANQOL010000854.1 GCA_028289675.1 Pirellulaceae bacterium | reverse complement strand
GGAGCCTGGAATCAAATCGAAACAGCAGGTCCATGATTTTGCTAGCAATGCACGGCAGGCCTTTGGCTGAGACGAGCGATCAGCCCGGCGACTTTGGCGACCCCTTAGAACCAAGATCAGTACACTGCGTGCACGGCCGCGTCTCCCGCTGGCGATCAGTTAACGCCTCGGCCCCCGTGTCAAAGCACCGGAAAGCCGTTACAACTTGGGCTCTCGACTCGGCAGCCGTCTTCCCACTCCCTTCACCATTAGCCAGCCATGCCAAAAATCAGAGCCTTCCGCGGAATTCGCTACAACCTAGCCCAGGTCGGTTCGCTCAGCGATGTCGTAGCCCCTCCCTACGATGTGATCGACGCAGCGCTGCAGCAACAGCTGTACGACCAGAGCCCGTACAACTTTATTCGCCTCGAGCTCACCAAAGCTAGTGAGTCGGGCGAACCGGGCGACGTGTACCAACGCGCAGCCACGTTATTCCGTACTTGGCTACGAGACGGCGTACTGCAAGTCGAACCCGATCCCGCCGTTTACGTCTACCATCAGATATTTGATAACGACGGCCAAACGTATACCCGCCGTGGATTCATGACCCGCGTCCGCTTGGTACGTTTTGGTGAGGGCAACATCTATCCCCACGAACAGACGCATGCCAAAGCCAAGGATGATCGCCTGCGGCTAACACGGGCCTGCGAAGCCAATATGAGCCAGATCTATGGACTGTATCCGGACAGTACCAACGAAGCTCAGAATCTGCTGGAAGCCCACATCGCCGGCACTGCCGGCCTAGAGGCTGTCGATCACTTGGGTGTGACGCACCGTCTGTGGCCCGTCACGGATCTAGACCTAGTTGGCCAAGTAGCTCAGCTACTGGAAAACAAACCGATGTTCGTCGCTGATGGACACCACCGCTACGAAACTGCCTGCAACTATCGGGACGAGTTGGCCGCGGCCGCTGGAGGTAGCCTGCCAGACGATCACCCTGCCCAGTCCGTGTTGACAATGGTGATGAGCATGGACGATCCCGGGCTCATTGTGCTGCCGACCCACCGTCTATTCCATGGTGTCCCCGAGATGGACTCCATCGAGTTGACGAAACGGCTGAACGGCGTTTTTGATTGCGAGCCAGCAGGCAAAGGCCCGGAGGCGGCCGACGAGGTATGGCGGCAGATCGAGGAGTTGAACGACCAAGGTGCCTTCGGCTTGTTCACGGCATCCGACCAGCAATGGACTCTCGTCACCGCCAACGCGAATACTGGCCGCAAGATGGAAGAAATCGCTGGCGACCAGAGCGACGATTGGCGTAGCCTGGGGGTCGCCATCTTGCACGGGCTAATCATTGATCATTTGCTGGGCATGCAGGGACATCCCAAACCAAAATACGTGCACCTGGTCGATGAGGTCATCGATGGCCTGAATGGCAAACTGGAGGGAGACCAGACGTACCCATTGGCTGCACTTGTCATGCCCGCGACGGTGGACGACATTCGCAAGGTCAGTTTGCACCAGGAACGGATGCCAGCCAAGAGCACGTACTTCTACCCCAAGCTCCTCAGCGGTCTCGTGGTGAATCCTCTGGACGCCAACTAAGGCCCAGCTGGCATTTGCACTAGGCACTGTCTCGCAAACGATTAGCTGCGGGTGTACCGACGCTACCCGCGGCTAGCGCCTTTCGGCTCACGACGATGGCGACACAATTGTCGAAGTCGCCAATTACCGGACCGTGCCTCGCAGCAGTACCTATCGCTTCGCTGGACGGTCCAAGTGACACGCCCGCGCAACTCGATCGAACCACTTCGAGCGGCAAGCTGCCTAGCAACCGTTTCATATGAAACAAATGCCCAGTAAGTCCCAATTGGCCCTGTTTCCCATGAAACAACCTGGGTCGGCTAAGATGTGTGCGCACACTGTGCGGTTGTGGCCTGCCCAGCACGTCTGGCGGCAACCATCCATCAGCCGGTCTTCAAGAGGTCTTTGCAATGCGGTCGAGCTCCCATTCTCGCTTCAGCAAACTGAGTTTTCTCAGTTCGATGGTTTCTAGGACACGGCAGCTGATGTTCGAAGCTGCGGTTGGCCATCGACCACGGATCGTCTGGCTTAGCCTTCTGATCGTGGCGGCCATGGCAAGTAGCCGTGCTGCACTGGCTCAGGAAGATCTGAGCGAGGCAAATGATGCGGCTGTGAAGCTACAACTGTCGCCCGGTGACTTCGGCGACGCATTGTTGCCGGAATTGAAGCAGCATCGCGGCGACGTGGCGGTGGCAGTGGCCATTTGGGACACCGATAACGAAGAGCTGTGTCGCTGGAGCTATCGCGGCGACAAAGTTATGCCCACGGCCAGCCTGATTAAGCTGCCCCTGATGATGACGGTCTACCAACAGGCACACCAAGGCCAGCTGTCCTTGGATTCCATGGTGGAACTACGAGAAGAGGACAAAGTGCCAGGTTCGGGCATTCTGACGGATCACTTGTCACCGGGCACCCAGTTCAGCGTTCGTGACTTGGTCCGACTGATGATCCGCTATTCGGACAACACGGCCACCAACATGCTGGTCGACCAAGTTGGTTTGCCTGCTACCACGCAATTGATGGCCGAACTGGCCCTACCGGAGACCCAATTGCATTCGAAGGTGTTTCGGCGAGACACGTCCATTGCTCTGGAGCGAAGTCGGGAATATGGGCTAGGGAGCACCACCGCCGAGGACATGTTGCAACTGCTTGGACAACTGGAGCGTCAGACGTTCTTGACACCCGCTGCTTGCCAGGAGATGTTGCAGCACTTGCTGGCCTGTGAAGACCAGCAGCAATTGGGACGCAGCCTTCCTTCCGGGACCAAACTGGCGCACAAAAGCGGCGCTGTCCGGCGCGCTCGCACCGATGCTGGAATTATCTACCGGCTGCATGCCAAAATCTTGTGCTGCGTCCTGACAAACAACAACCAAGACGCGCGCTGGACGGACGACAATGCGGCAGAGTTGCTAAGCGGTCGAGTTGCGAAGACCATCGTAGAATTGGTGGATCGCGACTTGGCGGCGGTCCCGGGAGGGCCGCCGCTGCTGCGGATGGGATCGCGAGGCGAACTCGTCGAAGACGTCCAGCGCACACTGAATCAGCGTATCAACGCCCAATTGTCGATTGACGGCGACTTCGGTCCCGCCACAGCTACCGCCGTCCGGGCTTTTCAGTCCAAAAACGACCTGCCGCAATCAGGCCAGGTTGGCGCGAATACGTGGGCGGCTCTCGGCCAGCTAGTAACGAGCGATGCAGCGGTCCCACCCCCGGAGGTCGTCAATCAGCGACCTTGGTCCCGGTCATCCGCGCTGGACGTCAACGGTCCACCGGAGGTTAGCGCCAACGCGTGGGCCGTCTTGGACGCAGATTCCGGCAACGTCGTCGGCTCGTCCGACGGAACAACACAACTGCCCATTGCTAGCACTACCAAGTTGATGACGGCCTACGTGGTATTGCGATATGCCCAAGACCATCCAAGTGCTTTGGATGAGGTCATCACGTTTTCCCGCCGCGCTGACGAAACGCCAGGCTCGACCGCTGGCGTGAGGGCTGGTGAGCAACTGACCGTTCGAGAGTTGATGTATGGTCTTCTGCTGCCTTCGGGCAATGACGCCGCAGTAGCGCTCGCGGAGCACTTTGGGCAACGACTTGCACCTGACTCCGATGCGTCGGTTTACGGTCGCTTTGTGCAAGCGATGAATGACCAGGCTAAGGAGCTTGGCTTGTCCAACACGCACTTCGCAAATCCGCATGGCTTGACTGAGGACAAGCACTACAGTTCGGCTATCGATCTTGCGCAGCTGGCCTTGGCTGCTTCAAAGGTGCCGTTGCTGGCCGAGGTCGTCAATACGCCTGAACACGGCTGTCGCCTGCGCAGTTCGGCCGGTTACACGCGGGATGTGTTGTGGACCAACACCAACCGGTTGTTGGCGCAGCAAGGCTTCTCGGGCATGAAGACGGGGACGACTTCAGCCGCCGGAGCGTGTTTGGTTGCTCTAGGGCAGCAAGGAGAGCGCCGCCGCATCGTGGTGGTGTTGGGAAGCGACTCGTCCGCCGCACGCTACATAGACGCTCGCAATCTGTTCCGCTGGACATGGCGATAGCTGTTGAGCTCAGACGAAGGTTGGCTTCAGTCAGCTTCAGCGAGCGTCACTGGGCCAGTTGCTTCAGTTTGTCTGCCGCAGCGTTCCAGCGACTCGGATCTTGAAAGCTGCCCGTTTGAGGCTGGATTGTCTGAATCTCTGATGCCCCACGGATCAACTGTCGAGCTTGCAAGATCGAGTTCAAACTTCCGGTGCCCATGGCTTGCATCATGATGTTACCCATGGCCGTCGCTTCTACCGGGCCGGTGACCACGGTCTTGCCGCAGGCGTCAGCGGCTAACTGGCAGAGCAGACGATTCTGCACACCGCCGCCGACCATGTGAATGGTAGTCATCGTTCCGCCCACCAACTCCTCCAGCTGCTCCAGCACCAACCGGTACTTCAACACTAGACTCTCCAACGCGCAGCGGATTACCTGTCCCTCGGATTCCGGCACCGGTTGCTCGGTCGTTGAGCAGTACGTTCGAATGGCATCCGGCATGTGATCGGGCGCAATAAACTGCGGTGCATCGGGATCGATGAATGACACCAGTGACGGAGCCGCTTCGGCCATCTCGATCAAGCGATTCCAGCTCCAATCCTTACCCTCTCGTTTCCAGTGTGCGCGGCATTGCTCGACGACCCATAAACCTGCCACATTCTTCAGCAGCCGAGTACTTCCCTGGACTCCGCCTTCGTTGGTGAAGTTGTATTCCAAGCAGGCGTCCGTCAAATTCGGGGCGTCCAATTCGGCGCCGATCAGCGACCAAGTCCCGCAACTGATGTAGCACCAATCCGGACGACTGGCCGCGAACGTTTCCGCCGGAACAGCTAGAATGGCCGACGCTGTATCATGCGTCGCAGGTACAATCACCTCCACATCGCGGCTCAGCCCCGTTTGCTGAGCCAGTTCCTGGGTGATCCCACCTAAAGAAACACCTGGTTGCACCGGCTCGGAAAACAAATGTCCAGGTATCTCAAAGGCGCGCAGCACTTCTTCGCTCCAAGTTCCGGATCGCGGGTTCAATAGCTGAGACGTGGACGCGTTGGTGAATTCGTTGACTTGCTGTCCGCTCAGCTGCCAGTGAATGTAGTCGGGAATCATCAAGAACCGCTGAGCAATATCCAACTGAGGCGATTTCTCCTTTCGCATTGCTAGCAACTGAAACAGCGTATTGATCTCCATAAACTGCAGACCGGTGTGGCCGAAGATCTCGCGCCGACTCATGTGTTCAAAAGCTCGGTCCATGATGCCGCGGGTTCGTGGATCTCGATAACAAAAACATGGCCCCAGGACATCACCGAGGGAGTCGAGCAAAACGTAGTCGACCCCCCAAGTGTCAGCTCCGACGCTGCGTATCCGACTGCCGTACCGATTGGCTGCCTGCGACAGTCCGGCGACAACCTGTTCCCACTGTCCAAGCAGATTCCACACCAGCCGTCCGCCTTGTGGAACTCCACCATTGGGGAACCGGTGAATCTCCTCCAGCTGAACCCCCGCCTCCGTCAAATGCCCAGCCAAGACACGACCACTGGACGCGCCCAGATCGATTGCAATGTGGACAGGCGAGGTGGCTTCACTCATGGTGGATGCTCGGTTCATAGATCTGTTGGGCACGATTTTGGCTGCCACCCGACGGACTCATCGATAGTCATCAGGCAATGATCCGTGATGGCTGGTCGTACGGCGGCTAACGGCGCGGGGTGCAATGGTCGACCCCCGTCTCGGGCATCCCGATCGGGTGGGCACCATCAGATCCCACTAAAAAAGTGCCGCACATTGTAGCAGCCGGGATCATCGCCAGACGCGATGGGGTTCAGAATGCAATTTTGATTCTCTCGACGGATCAGCGTCATGCGGCGCGCCGAGGGGCATCTAATTGCTGGAACGGTACCTTGGAGTCTGTTCGTCAAGTGTCCATGATGTCGGGTTGGAATTGACGTCGTTTGACGATTTGAACGCTCGTGCCGGTGCCGCGGTTTGCCGAAAAACAGTGTATCGCATATCCTGAGTTGTCTTTTCCGCTGTGCGCTATCCCCATCGAATTGGTATTCTTGTGGCTGCTGCAATTGAACCACGGACATCTCGGACCAGGACTTCGGGTTCTGGCGACAGTAACCGTGGAAGCTCGTCTCCGATGTCCGACATGATGTCGAAGGTGACGGGTAACACAATTATCTTGCTCGCCCGCTTCTTCAGCGGCTACACGGTACGCTGGGTCGATTGCCAGCCGGACACCTGCCAGCGCGTCTATTTTGCCAACCACACCAGCCACTTGGACGCGGTCGTCCTGTGGTCCGCTTTGCCAACTGAGATTCGAAATCTGACGCGTCCCGTCGCCGCTAAGGATTACTGGGGAAAGACGCGTTGGAAGCGATTCTTAGCCAAGTCCTTCAACGCGATGTTGATCGATCGTCGGGAGATCAAGGTTCACCAGAGCCCCGTCGATCTGATGATCCGCGAGATTGGTGACCTGTACTCCTTGATCGTCTTTCCGGAAGGTAGCCGGGCGGACGATGGGACCATGGGCGAATTCAAAAGTGGCATCTACCACTTGGCCAAGAAGCGACCGGATTTGGAGTTGGTGCCGGTCTACATGGAGAATCTGAATCGGATCCTGCCACGTGGGGAAGTCATGCCCGTGCCCTTGTTGAGCAGTATCACCATCGGCAACCCGATTTGGTTGGAAGCCGGAGAGCCGAAGACGGAATTTTTGAATCGAGCTCGCGAGGCCGTCCGCGCTTTGCGGGACGCTTAGCGCCAACTCGGCTACGGCGCCGAGACCTGAAACCGGTTCACAGGCAAATCGCGTCTGCAGATGCAACATGGCTTTCCGGGCGACCTGGTTGGTGTAGGTTGGCACCCGCAAACTCACACCCGCCTCCTCGGATTGCCCATCTGACACTCGATGCAACGCACGAAACGTTTTCTGCCCTTGATGGTGGCGACTGCTACGGTAGTTCTGGGCGGTCTACCTTGCGCGGCGGCTGAGCCTGCCCAGGACACGAGCGCGTCAGAGGTTTGGATTCAATCCGACGCAGTCATTCTGGGCATCTTGCTCGCGATTCTGGGTTTTGTTTTCTGGAGTAGCCAGAGCCAGCTAGCTATCTTTAAGGGCTTCTACCGCGTCGTCCCGATGTTATTGATGTGCTACTTCCTGCCATCATTGTTGACGGCGTTTGGCATTGTCGATCCTCACGCATCGGGCCTGTACAAAGTCGCGTCGCGGTACCTGCTGCCGGCCAGTTTGGTATTGCTCACGCTGAGCGTGGATTTGAAGGAGATTCTACGCCTGGGCCCCAAGGCGTTGATCATGTTCGCCACCGGGACGCTGGGAGTCGTGATTGGGGGCCCCACCGCTATTTTCGTAGTTGGCCTGGTCGCACCGGAGTTAGTCGGTGGCGACGGACCAGACGCGGTGTGGCGGGGTATGACGACCGTTGCCGGCAGCTGGATTGGAGGCGGCGCGAATCAAGCAGCCATGAAAGAGATCTTTGGACCGTCCGATTCTCTGTACTCGGTCATGGTCACTATCGACGTGTTGGTGGCCGAATTCTGGATGATGTTCTTGCTGCTTGGCATTGGTAAAGCGAAGGCGATCGACAGTTTGTTCCGCGCCGATGCATCCAGCGTTGACAACTTGCAGGAGAAAATGGAAGCGTTCAGCCGTAAGACCACCCGCACACCGACGACCACCGATTTCTTTGTGATGCTGGCGTTGGCTTTCGGATGCACAGCGTTGTCACACGCCTTGGCAGATCAACTGGCACCCTGGATTGAAACCAACCTTCCCGCGCTGAGCAGGCTCAGCTTGGATTCTCCCTTCTTCTGGCTGATCGTGACCGCCACGACCCTGGGCGTGCTGTTGTCATTTACGCCTTTGCGCAGTTACGAAGGCGCAGGAGCGTCCAAGATCGGCACGGTATTCATCTTTATCTTGGTTGCTACGATCGGCATGGGCATGGACATCACCGCTGTGTGGACGCATCGCGGCCTGTTTGCCGTGGGGTTGATCTGGATGCTAATCCATGTGGGACTGCTGTTCTTGGTTGGCTACTTGATTCGCGCTCCCTACTTCTTCCTGGCCGTGGGCAGCAAGGCCAATATTGGCGGCGCCGCTAGCGCCCCCGTGGTAGCCGCCGCCTTTCATCCGTCGCTGGCTCCGGTAGGCGTGCTGTTGGCCGTACTAGGTTACGTACTGGGCACCTACGGCGCTTGGCTTTGCGGTCTGATGATGCAAGCCATCGCGGGCGGCTAGCTCAAGTCGCATGAATCCTGGGCCTTGCACCATCAACGACGCAGTTCACGGCTTTACAAATTGGCACAAGTCGTTGCTTGCTTCAATGGCAACGCGTTTAGTACGGGTACCAGATCCAGTGATAGCTGATTCCGAACGCAAGCAAACCAAGTGTAAGTGAAATCCAGTTGATCCAGGTCATTCCACAGTTCAAGATCTGCCCCAAACACAATGAGATGGAAAGCGGAATCAAGAAAAAGATCAGGGTCGGACCGACCCAAGTTGCTGGATGCGCTCAACAGTAGGCTCTGGCGATAGGAGCGCCGCTGGCACCAACGAGCGCCGTCGACATCGCGACTTGAGCCGGGAACACAGATCGCGGCCAGAGGCAACCCAACACCAGCCCGTATGCCGAAAGCGCGAATGAGAATGTCGGTTCGCCGCTGTAAATTGCAAACCTTCCAAACAGAATCCCTACCGCCACCAACAGGATGCATGCCAGCCAAAGGTATCGCGGACTGTTCGATCGCTTGAGTTTCATTCGATAGCCTATCTTCGAAACAAGCCATGCGGCGGCCACAAATTATCGATCTTGCCCCATCCGTGCGGCGACCTGGACACCGTCGGTAGTCAATACCTGAGTGTTGGTGGTGGCGTTGCCAAATCGCTTGAAGTCGTGGAACTTCCAAACAACTTTCTTGTCCCGCGTAATCTCGATGACCTGCGGATTGTCCGGCCCCGCGTGGCAATTGCCAATGACCAGATTGCCATTCGGCAGCTGCTGGAGCGTTGTGACCCAAGCCAATTGAATCCCTGGCAAATCGTTCTGATTCAGCTGCCAAACAATCTCCTTGCCGGGCGTGACCTCCAAGACACTGTGACCGTTGCCCGTGGCGATGAGCGTGTTCCCATTCTGCTGGCGGAGAGCGGAGAAGCACTGATTGCCGAAGGCTTCCGGGCCGTGCCCCTTCGCGGGCGCGCGACCAAACAGTGGAACCTCGTACTCCCAAACGATCTGACCGTCGCGACGGTATTCGCGCACGAGTCCATCACCCTCGTGGCATACCAAGTAGTTTCCGCTGGCCAGTTGCCGAACCAAGCGGGTGTCGCGGTGGTGGTGCGAACGTCGCACTCGTAGCGGCATGGTATGGACAACTTTCCCAGCTGCGTCGACTTCGACAATGCGGCTAGATCCACTCTCGGCAATCATCGTGTGTCCGTTGTCCAAACGTTGAAAAGCGTGCACCTCCACCCGTTTGCCCGCGTTCTCTGCTTGCTGCACCGCATCGTAGCTCCACACTATCTGCTCCGACTGCGGATCTACCTCGACAACCCGTGTCCAATTGGTCTGCAATAACACGTTCCCGTTCGGGAGCATGTGCAGATCATGCAGCGGGCCAATCTTCATTTCCCACTCAGTCTCACCCGCCTCGCCAATAATTGCGATGCGGCCCTGCGACGAATCGGCAATCAGAATTCGATGTCCAACGGCAATGGCGGGCGCCACGCTGACGCTAGCGAGGAGGATGCAAGACCAAGTCGGTAGATGAAACATGTAGGCTCAGTTGGCTGGGAGGCAGTCGCTGGGGTCCGATGGAAAGGACCAGTTTGGTAGCAACTTCTATTCTAATGAAACTAAGTTCACTTGCTGCACGCGTGCGTTTCCATGGCACCAGCGCGCCGCGAGTTTCTCGAGAATGCCACTAAGATAACTTTTTTTACAAGGCTTTTACAATCTGCTTGCGCTTTTCAGAAATTCCCACCAAAGACTTCTCG
Organism: Pirellulaceae bacterium; assembly: GCA_028289675.1. Lineage (GTDB taxonomy): Bacteria > Planctomycetota > Planctomycetia > Pirellulales > Pirellulaceae > Aureliella. The sequence continues at coordinate 3,385 of JANQOL010000854.1, read as the reverse complement.
TCTAATCGTGCATACGGCCCGTATTGGTTCGAGGCCACGGAGAGTTGTCAGCAGTGGGCAGGCCGCAGCCGGTCATGCCCACGCAAATCCTATGGAGTCAAACAGATGAATTGCTGGAGAGGTTGGTTGTGTGCGGGAATCCTGTTGGCGGTTCCCCCGGCGGCAGCGAACGCCAAACAGATTCAGTTAGATGTGGCGATGGGATACCCATCGATGCTAGTCACTTCGCCGGAAGAAGGTGACAAGCCCAACAAGAGTGAGAACTATGTTCGCATCGGGCTGACGGGGTTTGACTTGCCGCAGGAAAAGGAACGCATGCCGGTCAATGTGGCCATCGTCATTGACAAATCCGGATCCATGCAAGGTGAAAAGATTGTGCAAGCCCGCAAGGCCGCCATTCAAGCCGTCGATCGGTTGACCGACAGCGACATCGTGTCCATCATTACCTACGACTCGACGGTCGAAGTGGTGGTACCAGCCACAAAGGCGTCCGACCGCGACGTAATCAAACAGAAGATTCGGCAGATCAACGCGGGCGGCAACACCGCTCTATTCGCCGGTGTAAGCAAGGGCGCTGCCGAGATTCGCAAGTTCTTGAATTCCAAGCGAGTCAATCGCGTGATTCTCTTGTCGGACGGTTTGGCCAACGTCGGCCCGTCCACTCCGTCGGAGCTAGAACAGCTCGGTGAATCGCTAATCAAAGAAGGCATCAGCGTTTCAACGTTAGGTTTGGGACTCGGCTACAACGAGGACCTGATGAGTAAACTGGCGCTGTCCAGCAGCGGAAATCACGTGTTCATTGAAGATGCCGAAAACCTGGTTCAAGTGTTTCAAAACGAGTTCGACGATGTGCTCAGCGTCGTCGCCCAACAGATTCGCGTCCAAGCCGAGTTGGCTGAGGGAGTCCGTCCGGTCAAAGTGCTGAACTATCCAGCCGACATCACTGGTCAGCAGGTTTCGATCGACTTGGGCCAGCTCTATTCCAGGCAGGAACGGTACTTTGTCGTGCAAGTTGAGATCCCGCGGGGCCAATTAGACGAGAAGCGGGACGTGGCCAATGTTGCTGTGGAATACATGAACATGGTTACTGAGACCACCGACCGACTGACGAGCTCAGTCCAAGTCAAATTCACAGACGACGAAGCGGTTGCCATGCGGGACGTTGACAAGCGGATCCTGACTTCCTGTGTGTTGCAAATTGCCAACGAACGAAATCGCGAAGCAACCCGGCTGCGTGATGCCGGTCAGGTCGATGAAGCCAAGAAACTGCTGCTGACCAACTCCAGCTTCCTCGGCGACTTCTACTCCCGTCTGGGAACGGAAGTATTGAAACGGGGCTGCGAAGAGAACTTGTTGCAGTCGAACCGGCTGTCGCCCAAAGAATGGGGAGCCAATCGCAAAGCGATGATTGAATCGCAAGTTCGCGACGCAATTCAACAGTCGTACGGTGGTTCGGGCGGCAAGAACCAGGCCAACTCAGGTACCAGTTCGAACTCGCCCTCCGCGGGAAATTCTAAATCGAAGTAATGGCCGCCAGCATCCCAGTGGCCAGCATCCCAGTGGCCTGGCCACGGAAGTCCTTTCCAAGATCACTTGCCGGATTCACCTTCACAAGTGATCTTGGTGACTTCGTCTCGGCCTTATTCAAACAGCTTTAGGAACTCGCCATACCCCTGCTCTTCAAGCTTCTCCTTGGGGACAAACCGGAGAGCTGCCGAGTTCATGCAGTATCGCTTGCCGCCGCGGGCGGGCGGGCCATCGTTGAAGACATGGCCCAAGTGCGAATCGCCGATGCGCGAACGGACCTCCACCCGCGTATAAAACAGCTTGCGATCCTGCTTGAAGACCACGTAGTCCATGGAAATGGGCGCTACAAACGAAGGCCAGCCCGTTCCTGACTTGTACTTGTCGCGAGACGAAAACAGAGGGGCGCCGGACACAACGTCTACGTAGAGGCCCTCTTTCTTGTTGTCCCAGTAGGTATTGCGGAACGCGGGTTCCGTACCATCTTGCTGCGTCACCTTGTACTGGATTGCGGACAGACGCTTGCGAAGTTCAGCAGGTTTCGGCTTGGCAAAGTTGAGCCAGGGTCGAGTTTGTTCTTTGGTCTTGGAGGCCATCTGGGCATCGCTGGGAGCTTTCGCTTTTGGATAGGCACCCGGCAATTCCAACTCGTTGGCCCGACCATTCTTCCAATGCTTGGCCACAAACGCATCGCGTCCGGATTGAAAGCGGAAGACGTTGTACTTGAGCATGTTCTTGGTGTGATAGTCTTGGTGGTAATCTTCAGCCGGCCAGAATGCTTGGCGCTCTTCGATGGCCACGCCAATCTTGCCTCGGTAGACCCCCAGCTTGTCGATGGCCGCGATCACACGCTCCGCCGCTTGCTTCTCCTCAGGATTGGCATAGTAAATTGCTGGGCTGTACTGTTTGCCAATGTCTTTGAACTGTCCGGCCTTGTTGGTTGGATCAATGTGTTTGATGTGGTATTCGACGAGACCCGCGAAGGTGATTTCACGCGGATCATAGACCACGAACACCACTTCTCGGTGACCGCCTGATGCGTAGTTCTTATAGGTTGGGTTCTTGGTTCTGCCGCCGCTATAGCCCGAAATAACGTCGATCACGCCTGGCAGCTTCTCGAGATCCGTTTCCACACACCAAAAACAGCCTCCAGCCAACACTGCAGATGCGCGCTCCGCCGTATCCTCACTTTCAAACGCGGCAGTGCCGGCGTCAGCCTGAGAATCCTGGGCGCGCAATCCGACCATCACGCCAACGAGTCCCAACAGGCAACAAATCGCACCAACCGCCCGGCGGGTTGGAAACTGAACGTTCATCTGCAGATTCTCCTCCACGGAAACAGTTCGTTCTCTGGATCAACACTGTCAACGAATCGCCGTCAGCGAATCGACGCGGACCCGACTTCAATAATCGCCGGGCTGCCGCCAAGTTTCATTTTAGCCGTTCCAAGGCGGCAATTCCAAGTCGATTCGGGCAGACCGCAGCTGCAGGGCATTTTACTTTGATCGGCAACAACCGACAGATTGGGCCCAAAACTCAGCAGCAGCATGCCGCACTGGGAGTCCCACGTTCCCCTGCCGACACCGGAACAACTTGGCTGGAAATCAGGCGACAGCTGGACGAGAATGGGACCTGCCGCTGGTAGCCCGATCTTCCGTTTTCCACAAGCAACAGAATATGACACGCAAGTTGGTGGCCATCTGCGTCCAATGCCAAAAATCCGTGGCGACCATGGACGTGCGATTTACCTCCGCCAACCGCATCGCCAGCTTGGTCCGCGACGCCCAGCAAGCCGGATGGGATATTCGTTTGGCGGACGACGATTTTCCGGTTGGATGCGATTGTCCACAGGAAAACGCGA
>JANQOL010000849.1 GCA_028289675.1 Pirellulaceae bacterium | reverse complement strand
CAGCAACTCGGCTGAGCCACCAATCACTGTGAAACCAACCGTGCAAGTGGAAAACGTGCATGAAGATGAAGACAACCGCCACCACGCCGGTCCAGCGCTGCAGCGTGTAACGCCAGTTGGCCACATAGCGATAGTTGTCGTGATTTGATTTTCCCGTTCGAATAATCCACACCCCAACGGCGGCATGGAAAATGATCGGCAGAAAGATAAATGTCCACTCCACCACGGGTAGGAGCCGTCCGAGAGCATGAATCTGGTTCACGTTCGCCTGAAACGTGCCCGGACCATTTAGCAGTGACGCATTGACGACCAGATGCACGACCATGTAGGCCCCCACGGGCAGCAAGCCAGACAGGGAGTGCAGACGTCGAATGAGAAACTCGTGCCGATTGAAAAACGATGTCGTAGATTCACTCATTGAGTTAAGTCTAAGAAGTAGGAAATCGTCAGGCCGGACATCTTTTCAGGAAGCTGTCCCAAGCCCTCACCCAACTAACCGCGAACGTTTCCACCGGTCAACAAACGTTCCACAAACGCATCCTTCGAACCACCTCGCAGTGCTTCCGACCGGGTTTTGTGCCGAATTTGGCGCTGCTACGAACTCAGCTCCGATACCATCCAGCCTCGCCAGCAGCGTCGGCGTACCTCGACCATCGGTCCCGTTGGCACGCCCAAATCGCCTCGCGATCAACCATTCATCGCCACCGCGGAAACCGCACGTAAGAATATATCGGCTTGTCGCCGGGGCGCGCAGTTGACTAAGGCGAATTTGAATGCCAACTAGCTGGTTTTCGCGCGATTGACAGCTGGCTCTTCAACTTTCCAGATAGCCAGTGTCAACCACCTGCAGCACGATGATAAGTGCCGTTCGCAACTAGTCGGTAAAGCGCCCCCTCACGGCTGGTGAGTTCAATTGGACGAGCGCCCAAATCCCAAAAGGAATGCCCATGATGTAGCAGGGGGAACAGATGGGAATAATGGCCAAGATAGCGGCAACCTGAGCCTGGCGAAATCCGCGCAAGCGTATCATACAGATCGCCCCAAAAATGATCGCAAGAATCACCGCCACCCAAATCACCACCGCTACCACGCCTCCCGTCAATTCGCCCATACCACGCGACGTTGACAAATCCAGCTCGGTCCAGTCAACGACAAGCCCGGGCAACGCGATCATGATGCCAAACAAATGCAATCCACTGAAGACCAGCAAGCAAATGGCTGGAATCTGCAATGGATTTCCCGGCTCCGACGGCGGCTGTGTGGTTGGAGCCTGTGTCGGGGGCAAGTACGGATTGGCTTCATTCATTCGCTGCCGTCCTCACGCGGCATATTCCTCGGCGTCCTAACAGTGACCTGCCATCTCGATGAGCTTGCAAACTGCTGACACAGATTTAATTGAGCACAGCGCCGACTTACTTCGTCGCTTTAGTATCCCTTTCGCGGCGCAATTCGATTTCCGCCTCCAGACGTACTGCGGTGGCAGTCAACAAATCGGCTTCGACGAACTTGCCTGCGTCAACGCCCAATTCGATCATCCTCTCCAACTGGTCCATGCTCGCTAAAAAGCGCCTCCGAATTTCAGTTCGGTCTGTGCCGTTTGCAGCCAATTCGAGTTCGGCATCGAGCAGCTCGTTTTTCTTGTCAAGATAGTCGTCAAGTGCGATACCACCCTGCTTGTACGCAAGCTCAAGCCGCTCCGAGAGATCTCGCAACACCTTCACGCGCCGGGCCATCAACTCCTGGAGCCCCGCATCCGCCGCCGGCTGTTCCTGGGCGACACACCAAACCGCAGCACCCCCGAGAATCGACAGCACGGCAACACTTGCTAGGATCTTTTTGTTCAGCATCGATTTGCTCCTTTTCGTTGCGGTGAACACCATTCGCCGATGGACGTCAGCTGGAACCCTGGCCGGTGAACCATCGTACAGCAGACGATGCGTGGAATCCATGCTTTGCCGGTGCGCGACTGTCCTCGACTGAGGGCTTAGACAGAGTACAACATGGTCTTGTAACTGCGGGAGACGCTTTGTTCTCCCGCGAAAGATGGCGCAAGAAAATCCACTTCGGAACTGACGGAACCCTGGCTGACAACGTTGAATTGAAAGACGACAACGTAAATCACCGTTGTGCTGAAGTAGGCGCCCAACCGCTGGCCGCAGCACGGTTGATTGTCTTTGCGCGCTATCCGGAGCCTGGACGCTGCAAAACTCGACTGATTCCCGGGCTAGGTGCCGAAGCGGCCGCGCGCGTGCACCGCGACATGACACGCCACACGTTGGACTGGGCTCGGCGGTTAGCCAACCAAGCGGTGCAGGTGGAAGTCCAGTACACCGGCGGCTCCGAATCCAACATGCGTGATGTGTTCGGCGACGACTTGCGCTTTGTCTCTCAAGTCGCCGGCGATTTGGGCGTGCGGCTGCGGGCTGCGGTCGAGCAAGCACAGTCGGATGGAATCGACAAAGTCCTGCTCGTCGGCACGGACTGTCCCCAGTTGGATGAGTGTTTCGCTTCGGTCGCGCTGGCGGAGCTCGACCGTCACGCTTTGTGTGTAGCTCCGGCTACCGACGGTGGCTACACACTCTTGGGTCTGCGAACGGAGTTGCTCAACGCCCCCGGACCAACGGCTGCGTTGTTTGACGAATTGCCTTGGGGAACGGACGAGGTTCTGCGGCAAACCTTGCAACGACTCGGTGGCCGCACGCCTGTGGCGGTGCTACCCACGCTAGGCGACGTGGATCATCCTGAAGACCTGCACATCTGGACGCGGATTGAAGAGGGAGTGCGGCAGCCGGCGCCCAAGTTGTCCGTCATCTTGCCGGTACTGGGAGATGAACCGAATCTGCGTCGTGCCCTCAAGTCATGCCAGGAGTCGACCGAGGTGGAGGTCATCGTGGTCGCAGCCGGCGATTGGCTAAATGCCCGCAGGATTGCCGTGGAGGAAGGCGCCCAGTTTCTGGTGGGGCCAGCCCAGCGAGCCAAGCAACAGAATTTGGGCGCCTCCCGTGCTCGAGCAGAGCTGTTGCTGTTTCTGCACGCTGACACCCAACTGCCCGACAACTATCTGCAACAAGTACTGCAATGCTTCGAGGGTAATGAGCCAGAAACGACAGTTGGCGGAGCCTTCCAGCTGCAAATCGACTCGCCGCGCCGGGCCGCGCGTTTGGTGGAACGCGGCGTTCAACTTCGGTCCCGTTGGCTTCAACGCCCTTATGGAGACCAAGCTTTGTTTGTTCGCAAACCCGCTTTTGAGCAGCTGGGAGGCTTTCCGATTCAGCCGATCATGGAAGACTTCGTGTTTGTGCGCCAGTTAACTCGATTAGGCCGTCTGACAATTTGCGACAGCAGGGTCAAGACTTCTGCGCGCCGCTGGCACCAGTTGGGATTTTTGCGAACCACCGTTATCAATCAGCTGATGATTGTCGGCTATCATCTCGGTGTATCGCTAGAGCGTTTGGCCCGCCTGTATCGTCGGCGAGACAACTCCGAATCTAAATAGATGACCAGCAGATCATCCGCAGACTGCCCAGCGTTACATCTTCGATGGCATCCGTAGACCGCTCAAGGGTCTAGGCGACGACCTCCTTGAGCAACTTGCCAGCTAGACCGGTCAATCGAAAGTCTCTTCCGTTGTAGAAGTAGGTCAGCTTTTCGTGGTCATAACCCAACAAGTGCAGGATGGTCGCGTGGAAATCATGAATATGGGCCGGCCTATCAATGATTTGCATTCCGAGTTCATCCGTCGCTCCGTAGGCTGTCCCACCAGCGGATCCACCGCCGGCCAACCAGCAAGTGAACGCATCTTTGTAATGGCCCCGACCATCAGGAGTGTCTGGCTTGGTGTAAGGTGTCCGACCAAATTCCGTGCAACACACGATTAGCGTCTCTTCAAGAAGCCCACGTTGCTTGAGATCCGCTATCAATCCCGCTAAAGCTTGATCCACGTTACGAGATAGTTTTTCGTAGGACTGCATTTTGGAGTGGGCATCCCAGTTGTTGCTATCCACGACCTCGACAAAACGCACTCCGCGTTCGCTCATGCGGCGAGCCATCAAACACTGCCAGGCAAAGCTGC
>JANQOL010000846.1 GCA_028289675.1 Pirellulaceae bacterium | reverse complement strand
AGCACAAAACCCCAGCCACCAATGGATGATCGCACAAACACGCAAAGCAGAACGAGCCAAGAATGCGAAAATCTAGACGCACTTCACCGTTCGCTTACTACTTGCAATGGAACACGTGCTGCCCGCGAAATCACCGCCCTCAATAGGTGAGGCAATCAGCAAGTTTGGCAGTGCTGTTTCTATCTTCTTCGCCGGAAACAGCACCAGCCGATCGAACAACTGACCAAAACCAAACTCGATGGCTCAGGCACAGCTGGAGGTAGGTCAATGAAGGCCTTCGCGTTTCGCGCGGTGACTCTGTAGTTTCCCGCAAGTCCCCCGTTGCCACCAACTGGAATGAAGGTTGGCGTCAAATCTTGCCTGGATGAGTATTGGAAGGTTCTATTGACGTTGCCAATCGGGGGCACACTGAACTGAAACTGGCTTCGAGCCAGATTGCCGTTGATAAACCAATTGCCTGTGTGAGCAAACGAAACAGCGCCAAGGTTACCAGCTTGGAGGTCAACGGAACCTCGAGTTATTCCCTCCAACGTTGGCCCGAAATCCTCATTGACAACATCGAAGTCAATAAATGCCGTTACGTCCAAAACTGCTGGGGCAGAAAACGCGGAGAGCGAAGCGTCGTCCTGACAAACTGTAAACTCGCTAACAGCGAATCCTACCAGAAGATTGTCAATAACAACCTTAGATATTTCGATTTTTGCTGAAGCTTCGCCATTGGTCAGCACTGTTTCAGACTCGAACATGGCTGGCCCGTTGAGAAAACTCAAGTCGATTGGCACTTCAATTCCGTTTCCAGGATCAAATGACCCCACAAGCTGAGCGGACGTAACGACGATACCGCCAAATGTGGAAGCTGGAAAGACTAGCAACATGAATGTAGCAATGATTCGCATCGTCCCGACCTCGTCTGTAAATAACAAACTGACAACCGATTCACTTTGATGTACGTAGTAAAGCACTGTAGAGTGCTAGATGCAACAATAAGTACAACGAATAGATGCACAATATTCTGCATCAGGTCGCGGTGCATGCCGCTCTCTGGAGGGCCCCGCTACAGAGTGAGGCAGGGCTTAGGCGGTGTCTTTTGATGCCGACTAGGAGCGAGACGCCTTGCGTTCGGCATCGTTGTCACCGACCGGCTATGCAATCTGATCAGGGATCGCCCATCGCCACACGAATCGAGCCTTGTTTTCGTTTGGCTCGTTTCTTGCGAACATCGCCATCGACTGGTTCCTACACAGGTTGCCAAAATTGAAGTTGTCGTCACCAATAGCGACGCTTGACTCTGTTTGGTTCCGCGCCCAATCATGTGGCCCTCGAGCTTGCTTTTGACGGTTCTTCGCGTTGCCTCGCGCAAGGTGATTGATCATGAACGTGAATGCAACTTCGTTGTTCTCGGTGTCTTTTGGCCTGATGAGCATCGGCCGCCGCGAGTCTCCGCCGGGAAACGTTGTTCCGTCACCGTTGTTCTGAAGCTACAGCAGCATCGTTGCCGATTAGAACTGCTTGTAAGAAACGAAACCAAGTGAGCGCTTAGCGAAAACGATGAGTGCCATTTTCACCAAAGAAATGAACAACTACAACATAAAGCTGCACATTGAGAAGTTGGCACAGACGTGGGGCAATGAACTAAGCGGCGAGGACAAACAATATGAGTGAACCGCAGAATACCGACTATTTGATCGACGAGTATCGCACATTGCGAGAAGAATTGATGCTGCATATGAAACAAGAGTGGCAAGTCATAGGAGCATCGGCGACTCTAGCGTTCGTCGTCGTTGGAGTGTTCGCCAAGATCGACGACCCCGTAGCATACCAACTATCCGGTCTAGCCCTACAAATGCTGTTGGCACCTTTGTCAATGATCTACACTCATGAGTCTTTCGCTATTGCCAAAATTGCGAGCTTTCTACAGAAAAACGTCGAACGCGAACTCACTGGGTTATCTTGGACTACCCAGCACATTGTGGCGCTGAGCCGCTTCGCTGAAAGGGAAAAGGAACATAGCTGGCACGAGCGTGTTTCAAACGTCCCAATACGGTTAGCGGTGATTCTATACTTTTCGCTGCTGCTCGTATTGTCTTGGGCACTGCCATTCTACTTGGCTGAGGGCATCTTGCCGTTATCGATCGCTCTCGCAATGTGCGTCCCAACAGTGATGGTCATATTCAATTTGCTGAAGTTGAAGGCGTACAATGAGCATCGATCGGAATGGGATTCAATTTGGGAGGAACTCTCAGAAGATCAATCTTGGAAGGAACCTCCGAGAAATCCATCCCAAAGCGAGAAGTCGTAGCATCTCATTAAGACGATTTCTTGGTTGGGCCGCCTGGGACGAGAGTCGGAACCGACTAGACGGATTTCGCTACAGAATGAGATCGAAGGACTGCGAAATTCGATCAAGGAAGTGGTAGCTATAACTCCGAAACCTGTACTCCAATCCTGACTTGTAAGGTTTGGAAGTGATAACAGAGGTCGCTTCCATCGTTGCGGCTCGTCCTGACGGTAGGCGTAGTGGGTGGACGAAAGTGAATCGGGTGGAGAAAACTCGAGCACGGCTGGCGTCCAGTTGAGAGCTTGTCTTCAAACTCCGTTTCGGGCTGCAATCGGCTTTTTTGCGCCCTGCCTTTGTCGATCTGCATCGACGAATCAAAAACGATTCGCCTGCTTCGGTCTTCGCGGCAGAACTCAAAACGCCTGATCTCGCCTAACGAAGTGACTTTGAAGACACGCTCTGAACAAGTCGAGTGACTGTCAGTTGGTCACCGCGTGTCCACTTGGTATCCAGCGCGTCGATGGGACCATGAAATTGACGGGGTCGCCCGGTCGGCACGCCGGGCCACCACGACATACATTAGAATGTGGTCCGAGCGAAGCGTGTTGTCTCCGTGTCTTGATTCCGGCGCAACAGGCACGGGACCGGATTGGATCCGCTGGACGGCTACCGAATCGACGTATCGGCAACGCTGGGCTGGCGTGATCCACGACTAAGGAAATTTGAGAATTGGCATGATGACCAACAGTACGGCAAGTAATGACTCGGGCGAATCACGTTGGTCTCAACGGCTCAAAGTGACGCTGATTAGTCTGCACGGGCTGATTCGAGCCAAAGATCCTGAGCTAGGAGTCGACGTGGACACCGGTGGCCAGGTGAAATACGTTCTGCAGCTGGCGGAGGAATTGGCGCGGCATCCCCAGGTGCGCGAGGTAGAACTGTTGACTCGGCAAGTCATGGATCCGCGCGTTTCGACAGACTACGCACGAGTTCAGGAGCCAATTTGCGAAGGGGCAAATATTGTCCGCATTCCTTTTGGTCCCAAACGCTACTTGCGCAAAGAGTCGTTGTGGCCCTATATCGAGTTGTTTGTGGACCAGACTTTGGCCCACTTTAAGCGATCCGGAGTGCCTTCCATTATTCATGGCCATTACGCCGATGCTGGCTTGGCTGGCGCGCAGCTCGCGCGCCTGTTGCACGTGCCTTACATATTTACCGGGCACTCGCTGGGACGCGTAAAACGTGAACGCATGTCGTTGGGAAACGCCGGGCCCAACCGATTCGAAAACAAATACAAGTTCCCGCAGCGCATCGAAGCCGAAGAAACGGCTTTAGAGACCGCTTCCATGGTGGTGACCAGCACCAATCAAGAAGTCGAGCAACAGTATGCCCTTTACGATCACTATCAGCCTGAGCGGATGGAGGTCATTCCGCCGGGAGTGGACCTCGAGCTGTTTTCTCCGCCCGATGAGAACTGGCAACTGCCACCGATCGCTGAGGAGTTGAATTGTTTCATCCGCGAGCCCAACAAGCCCATGATCTTGACAGTGGCTCGGCCGGATGAGCGGAAGAACTTGGAGCAACTGCTGCATGTCTATGGCTGCAGCGAGCGGCTGCAGAATGCCGCGAATCTAGTGATGGTCATGGGGACACGCGATGACTATCGCAGTATGCCCAAGGGCCAGCAGGCAATCTTAGCCAACGTGCTGTATTTGATTGACAAATACGATTTGTATGGCAAGGTCGCTTATCCCAAAAGTCACCTGCCACAGGATATTCCGGACCTGTATCGGCTGACCGCCCAACGCCGCGGTGTGTTTATCAATCCCGCGCTGACGGAACCGTTCGGCCTGACCCTGCTAGAAGCGGGCGCCACTGGAGTGCCAATCGTCGCTACTAATGACGGAGGTCCCAGCGACATCATTGCCAATTGCGCCAATGGCCTGCTGATCGATCCGCTGGACCAGGCGGACATCGAACGCGCTCTGATGCGCGTGCTGACCGAGTCAGATTCCTGGGATGACTGGTCGCAGAATGGCATTCGGGGCACACGTGAACATTACTCGTGGGCCAACCATGCCAGGCGGTATTTGAGGGATTTGGCGGACATTCTGGAGCACACGCCTTCGACGGTCAAACTGAATCGCCCTACGCGACGGCTCCCCGAGTTTGACCGGTTGATCATCACCGACTTGGACAACACGCTGACGGGTGACGAGCAGGCGCTGGCGGAATTCATCCAACTGGTGCGGGACAACGATCATATTGGCTTCGGAATTGCCACCGGTCGACGCTTGGACAGTGCGATGCAGTTGATCGAAGAACTGGGGCTGCCGATGCCCGATTTGATTGACACGGACGCGGGGACACAACTGCACTACGGTGAATCCCTGACTCCTGATCTGAGTTGGAGAAAGTCCATCGGATTTGCCTGGAAGCCGGATGACATTCGGAATACTCTCAATGAGGTTGATGGGTTGGAATTGCAATCCGAGAGTCATCAGTCGGAGTTCAAGATCAGCTATATCGTTGATACGCGAACAAAGATCACAATCCCCAAAATCAAAAAGATCCTGCGCGAGACCGGACTGCGTGCTAGGGTTAGTATGTCGTTCGGAATGTACTTGGATGTCACGCCAGTACGCGGTGGAAGCGATCTGTCGGTCCGCCACGTACTGTGGAAATGGGGCTTCGCTCCAGAGCACGTTTTGGTGGCCGGCGATTCGGGAAATGACGTCGGCATGCTGCTGGGCAGAACGCTGGGTGTCGTGGTTGCGAACCATAGTGCCGAACTGAATCGATTGCGGAATCGTCCGCGCATCTACTTTGCTGAACACTCGCATGCCGCCGGAATCTTGGAAGGCATTCGCTACTACAACTTTCTAGATCAAATCGTTATTCCCAATGATCGTATCGAGTCAGAACAGCCCACCCACTGAGGTCGCTTTCAAGGCTGATCTGACGCTGAAACGATTGACACCGCAGGTGGATGCGGTGTGGGCCTCCGCAGAAATCGAGGAAGATCGGCGGCAAGAATTTGCCGGTCGTTTGCAGACGCATTGGCGCCCGCTGTTCGCGCTATTGTACGAGCTTTATCGCCATCGCTACGACTTCCACTACCATGTCGAACAGGTACTGATAACGGCCGCCAAGGCGTGGGTAGCTCGTCCTAGTGAGCTGTGGGAGCTGGATCGGCGCCGCGCCAATGATGCCGGCTGGTTTCAGTCGCAAAAGGTGGTGGGCGGAGCGCTCTACGTCGATCTGTTCAGTGAGAATCTAAGCCGCGCCCGCGATCATGTTTCTTATTTTAAGGATCTTGGCCTTACCTACTTGCACCTGATGCCGTTGTTTGCCGTCCGCCCAGGAGATAACGACGGCGGATATGCCATCAGCAACTACCGCTCCGTAGATCCGCGTTTGGGCACGATCGAAGATCTGCGGTTGCTCAGTCGTGATCTGCGAGAGGCAGGGATCACGCTGGTATTGGACTTTGTATTCAATCACACGTCCGACGATCATGAATGGGCGCGAGCGGCCCAGTCGGGTGATCGCGAATGCCAAGAATTCTATTACCTGTTTCCCGACCGTCAGCAGCCGGATGCCTACGAGCGCACCTTGCGCGAGATTTTCCCAGCTGTTCGCCGAGGCAGTTTCACCTGGCACGACGGCATGCAGCAGTGGGTATGGACCACGTTCAACAGTTTCCAATGGGACCTGAACTACAGCAATCCCGCGGTCTTTCGAGCGATGTTGGAAGAGATGTTCTTCATTGCAAACACCGGCGTCGATATTTTGCGGCTGGATGCGGTGGCCTTCATCTGGAAGGAAATGGGTACCTCGTGCGAAAACTTGCGCGGCGCGCACTTGTTGATTCAAGCTTTCAATCGTCTGGCGCGGATCGCGACGCCTGGTCTGCTGTTTAAATCCGAAGCCATCGTGCATCCCGATGATGTGGTGTCCTACATCAGTCCCAACGAGTGCCAGCTGTCATACAACCCGACGCTGATGGCGCTGCTATGGGAATCGTTGGCGACCCGTCGTGTCGATCTACTGCGGCAAACGCTCAGCCACCGATACGATCTGCCAGCGGATACCGCTTGGGTCAACTACTTGCGTTGCCACGATGACATTGGTTGGACGTTCGATGATCAAGACGCCGAGGCGATCGGCATCAACGCGTTTGACCACCGCCAATTTCTGAATGCGTTCTACACGGGGCAGTACAAGGGATCGTTTGCACGAGGTGTTCCATTTCAAGAGAACGCGACCACTGGTGATATGCGGATCTCCGGAACCATGGCTTCGCTGGCCGGGCTGGAACATGCGGTCGAGGAAGAGAATCAGGAGCTGATCGACTTCGCGGTGCGCAGGATGATGCTGCTGCACGGCATATCGCTCAGCATTGGAGGCGTCCCGCTGCTGTACTTGGGCGAAGAGTGGGGAATGCTCAACGATTACGAATTCACTAAAGACCCCGCCAAGGCCGGCGATACGCGCTGGATTCACCGTCCCAAGATGCAATGGGAATACTTGGACGAATTGGAAGATCATGTGGAGTCCGGAAATGGTTCCATCCGGGCGAGAATCTTTCAAAGCACGCAACGCCTCATTGCACTCCGCAAGAGTCTGCCGGCGCTGGCGGGACAAAAGATGGAGCTGATCGAGACCTCAAATCCGCATGTGCTCGGGTACGTCCGGATATTCGAAGGCCATCGGCTGATCGTATTGTCGAATTTCTCCGAAGAACGTCAGATCTTGGATGGCAACAAGCTAAGGATGGCCGGCTTGGGCCGCTTCTTTGAAGACGTTATCAGTGGTACAACGGTGCAGACTTCCGATCCCATTGAATTGCAGCCTTATCAGCTATTCTGGCTGTCACGGGCATAATCGCGGCCGGCGATTATTTCGATCACCGACGATGGTTCGGGTTGCCATAGGAAGGGAACAGCAAGAATGGACGCTGCAACGGGCGAAGATATCCAACCGCGTCGGCGCGTGTTGGCAACTGATCTGGATGGAACGTTTATTCCGCTCGATGGTCATCAACAACATCGAGAAGACCTGCGTACACTTGCGTCGCAGATCGAGCAACGCGGTATCCAGCTGATTTATGTGACCGGTCGCCACCTCGGTTCCATCTTGACGGCCATTCGGAACTTTCAGCTACCGCGTCCACGGTGGATCATCTCGGACGTGGGTACATCGATTTATTCACTAGATGCCAGCGACGGTCGACAGTACGAGGTGTTGGAGGAGTACAGTCAGACGCTACGTGGCCTTGCCGCTGGTACGTCCGTAGTCGAGTTGCGAGAGCGTTTGGCGAGCTTTTCCGAGTTGGTGCCTCAACCCGACGTACAGCAAGGCGAATTCAAGCTCAGCTACTACTGTCCTGCGGAGCGATTGAGCGGTATTGCGAGTGCAATTCAAGTGTTGCTGACGGAATTGGCCGCTCCGTATTCACTGGTGCATAGCGTTGATCCATTCACCGGAGACGGCTTGTTGGATTTATTGCCGCAGGGTGTCAATAAGTCGTTTGCGCTGGATTGGTGGACGCGCTATCTGGATCTGGATGAAAACGAGGTAGTCTTTGCCGGGGACTCCGGAAATGACTTGGCCGCGCTGACCGCAGGGTACGCAGCCATCTTGGTGGCCAATGCAGAGCGTAAGTTGGCGCGTCAGGTTTACGATCATCACCGATCTGCAGGGACGTTAGACCGTCTGTTTTTAGCCTCACGGAGCGCGACTAGCGGTGTGCTGGAGGGAGCCCGCTGGTTCCGGTTGATCCCTTTCTCGACCACTTCAGCGGACGCTACATGCGGCACCGGCGTCTCGCTCGTCGACTGTGAAACGACCTACTTTCGGGTTTGGGCTCCGAACTGCCAACAAGTTGAAGTTGAAATCGACAGCGAATCGACAACACGCTATCAACTGCGCGCGGGCAAAGACGGCTTTTACAGCGGCCAGGCGCCGGCGCGAGTCGCTTCGCATTATCAGTTTGTCTTGGACGGAGACCTGCGCCGCCCAGATCCGGCGTCGTGCTTTCAACCACAGGGCGTTCATGGTCCTTCGATGATCGTGGACCAGCGATTTCCGTGGACAGACGGCGATTGGCAGGGCATTTCCAAACGGGACATGGTTCTGTACGAAGTTCATGTCGGAGCGTTGACGAAGGAGGGAACGTACCGGGCCGCGTTGGAAGAGCTGCCCAGGTTGGTGGAGTTGGGGATCACCGCTGTCGAGTTGATGCCGGTGGCTCAATCACCGGGCCGCTGGAATTGGGGCTACGACGGTGTGAACTTGTTTGCTCCTAGAAACACGTACGGCACTCCGCAAGACCTAAAGGCGTTCGTCGACAAGTGTCACGAGTTGGGGCTGGCTGTCATCTTAGATGTTGTCTACAACCACCTTGGCCCGGAAGGCAATTACCTAACCGATTTCGGACCCTATTCTTCGACTCGCCACCATACACCTTGGGGCGATGCGCTTAATCTCGACGCCGCCGGCTGCGAGCAGGTACGCCAATACATCTTGGAGAACGCGCTTTACTGGTTGCGCGATTTCCACTTTGACGGCCTCCGACTAGATGCGGTGCACTTCATTCTCGATGATAGCCGTCCATCGATTCTGGATGAATTGCGAAAAGCGGTTAGCACCTTGCAACGAGATTTGGGGCGTCAATTGCATCTGATCGCGGAGTCGAACATCTATGATGAAGAATTTTTGACGGCCACGGAAGACCGAGCCGCGTTTGATGCAATCTGGTGCGACTGTTTGATGCATTCGTTGTACGCGCATAGCACGCCAGATCTGAAACTGACTCCACGATCGTACCTGGGCAGGCAGGAGATTGCCGAAGCACTGGACTTCGGCTTCCTGTACCAAATGGAGGCGGGGCAGCGCCGGCGGTTGTCCACCGACGAACGCACTGCGAAGCTGTTGCCGTGGCAGCAAGAATCGCTGGTCGTGGCCTTGCAAACACATGACGCGGTTGGCAATCATCCGGAAGGAAAACGCATTCATCAAGTCACGTCGATCGACTACCAGCGCGCCGCGGTGCCGCTGGTTCTACTCTATCCGGCAATCCCATTGATCTTTATGGGAGAGGAGTCAGCCAGCAATTCGCCGTTCCCATTCTTCGTCGATTTTGAAGATCCACGGCTGCGTGACAGTATTGATGCGGCTCGCGCTCGCGAATACCCACAACACACTTGGGCCCATGCTCTGTCCCCGTCGGACCCAAACACGTTCTTGGCGGCCAAGTGCCAGCTCGGCACCGAGTCGAGCCAGGAGATGCGAGCCTGGTACGGCGACTTGCTCCGCCTGCGGCGGCAGGGCCTAGCGGAGGGCTGGCTAGCTTTTGAACGGATGAATGTTGGTTATTGTTCACAAGACGACGTGATTCGCCTGAGTTATTTGCGTGACGACGGGAAGCAATTGGTGGTGGCCGCCCGGCTGAGTTCCGCTGAAAGTGCGTTGGAAGTTGACGATCTACTGGTTGAAAATGTGCTTTTAGGCTCTCGGGAGACGCCGCAATCTGCCAGCCAAGTTGTCCTGCAACCTATCCACACGGTCATCGCCGTCGCGCAATAGAAGCTGTGTACATGTCCAGGGTGTCTCCAAACCTGTTTGATACAATGATCGGCCCGCTCGCACCAGATTGTACCGGTCACGGTTCGCGCTGGTCACAGTTTGCACTGGTCACTGACGCGAGCATCAAACTAGTGCGAGTCGCACGGACATATGGCCGGCGCCATCAACGATGGTGGTTGCTCATTCGGTCGAAAACAGGCCACATCAAAAGTAAAAGTGCTCAAGACCTAACACAAGACGAGGTGGAAGATGCGAGTACCTATGGCTGGAGTGCAACTGAGAGCTTGCACTTGCTTGTTGCTGGTTGGGCTAGTGGCTTCGAGCACGGTGGTGATAGCAGAGCGTCCAAACATCTTGTTCATCGCCGTCGACGACTTGAGGCCGGAGCTGGGTTGCTATGGATCGCCCATTGCTGTGACGCCCCATCTAGACCGATTGGCCGGCGACGGTCTTTTGTTCGAGCGCGCGTACTGCCAGCAGGCCATTTGTCGACCGTCCAGGGCTAGTCTCATGACGGGCGCGCGGCCTGAGACGACGGGGTTGTTTCACAACTACGTCGCTCTGCGGGAGTTGCAACCCGACATTTTAACTTTGCCCCAGCACTTCATCGCAAACGGCTACGAGACAGCCTACTGTGGCAAGATTTTTCATCAAGGCGATACGGACGAAGGCGTTTCTTGGAGTCGGAATCCGGTGCGAAAAGTGGATGGCATCCGGCGGCCAGTGGGACCTTATGCTCTGCCAGAAAACAACAAGATGAAGGCTGATAATCTCAAGCGCATGTTAGCCAAGTATGGTCCAGCGGCGCGGCGCGGATTGGCTGCCGGGCCGGCTTACGAGGCCGCGGATGTGCCGGACCATGCTTACATCGATGGCTTCAACACGAGGCTAGCCATTGCAACTCTGCGGGAGATGGCCGGCAACTCGGAGAAGCCGTTTTTCCTAGCTATGGGCTACAAGTTACCTCATCTCAATTGGTGCGCACCTCAGCAATATTGGGACCTGTACGATCCGGAGCAGATTCCCATGGCAGCGCAAACCGACGGGCCTGAGCGTGGAGCTGCGATGGGATTGCATGCTTCCTTTGAACTGCGAACGCGTGCTGGCATCCCGAAAATCGGTCCATTGGGCGCAGAGTTGGCGCGCACGCTTAAACACGCGTATTTGGCCAGTACCAGTTATGTAGACGCCCAAATCGGATTGTTGATGCAGGCGCTCGAAGATGCTGGAGTGCGCGACAACACCATCATCGTGGTCTGGGGCGATCATGGTTGGCACTTGGGCGACATGGGAGTCTGGGGCAAAGCCACGAACTATGAGGTGGCCACGCGCGTTCCTCTTATCATTTGGACGCCAAATGCCAAGGTGCGTGGTGCTAAGAGTCGCGCGCTCGTCGAGTTGGTGGACATCTATCCAACTCTGTGCGAGCTAGCTGGAGTGTCGCTGCCCGAACATCTAGAAGGTCATAGCTTTGTTCCTTTATTGGATGCCCCCGAGCGATCGTGGAAGCAGGCCGCGTTCAGCCAGTATCCCAACCCGGCTTTGCGCGAGTGGGCCGCCAATCCGTTGTCGCAAGGCATGCGCGAGACCTGGTTCGGCCCGTTGATTGCCGAAGTTGAGCAGCGGATTGTGGAGCAGCAAGGTGATCAGTGGGATCGGGAGTTGTTCGAGCAGCACCTGATGGGATACAGCATGCGCACCGATCGTTATCGCCTGGTGCTCTGGAGCGATCACAGGCAGTTGGACGCCGAACCGATCTACGTGGAATTGTATGATCATCAATCGGATCCAAGCGAGACGAATAATGTGGCCGCCGAGCAACCGCAAATCGTGCAACAACTGCGCGATCAGTTTCGGCGAGGCTGGAGGCAGGCACTTTAGTGCTGGGCCGCCGAACGGCGAAGCAGTTCAACGAGCAGTCGGTGGCCCAGCTGCCGGATTGACGTCTTCGCGCAGGCGATACGAATCGCGGCCTGCAAAGCGGCTGGGTTTTTGAATCCTCGACCGTAACGTTGGCGTATGATTGGCGACCAATTCCGTAGTGGACCAGCAACGACAACGACTGTGCGAAGAGCGATTTGAGCAAATCGTAGGTGAAAGTCACCTGCGCTTCGGTCGGATTGCGCGAGCTTACGCTGGTGAGGAAGCTGAAGATTTGGCGCAAGAGATGCTGCTGCAAATCTGGCGCAGTTTGCCGTCGTATGACGAGCGTGCAACGCTCAGCACGTGGAGCTATCGCATTGCGTTGAACACGGCGATCTCCTGGCGCCGACGCGTGACTCGCTCCAAGAGGCAACCTCCTCCGCAACGCTGTCCGACGGACAGTCTTGTGTCCAATACCGATTTCTCGGACGACGGCAAACTACTGCAACGCTTCCTGAACACGCTGTCTGAAATTGATCGGGCAGTCATCATCATGGTTCTCGACGACTTTAGCCACCAAGAAATCGCTAGCAGTTTAGGAGTCAATCCAGGAACGATTCGTACTCGTATTAGTCGGATCCGTAAGCGGCTTGAGAATTGGGAGTCTGACGATGGCCCGATTTGAGAAACTCAAGAAGACCTGGCAGACACAAGGTGGGATCTCGCCCGACCGTTTTGAACAGTTGGGTGATCAAGTGAGATCCAGCAGCGGTGTGTTCCAACGCACGATTCGCCGGCGCGATGCGATCGAAACCATTGCCGCGGTGGGTGTGATTCTAGGTGCGATGGTGGCCTTGCCGCATGCGACCAGTTGGGTCGACGGGCTCGGGTATTTGACAATTATCGGCGCCGCGATTTTGATTGCGGTAGTGCTTTGGCGTGCTCGTGGTCGTCAACCTGAGCAGTTGTCGGCCGCGAATTTGCGGCAGCACATCGATCACGAAATCGCAGCCTTGCAACGCCAAGTGCATATTTTGCGGAATGTGGCATGGTGGTATCTGCTACCGATCTACGTTGGACTGACACTGGTCGAGGTTGGTGTTTTTGGCCCTCAACTGTCTTGGCCGATGGGCGGCACATTACTCTTGTCTCAATCCCTGTGCGCTGTGGTGTTCATGGCGGTGTGGCGAATGAACCAGCGAGCGGTCAAGCAACAATTGGAACCGATACTTGGCTACTACTTGGAGTTGCGAGAGGCCATTGATGACGATGATGACGAGAGGTTGCTGGCCGTTGGAGAACCGCCTACGAGTCGATTGCTGGCTCCAAACCCGCGCTACGGGCCGTCACCGACCGCCAAGCGAATTTGGGTGGCATTGATGCTGATTGCTGCTGGGTTGGTTGTTGCCGGAGGCTATGTCTGGTACCGCGCGGTCGATGCACGCACCGGCGTGTTTTTGATCATTTGCGCGCCGGTGGTCGTGTTGCTGCTGGTCGTGATCAGTGGAGTGTGGCGGCCGTCCGATCGTGGTGCGTGATTGGTGTGTCCGGTGCGGTTTCGATGCGAATGATGAGTGGTTTTTCCCGCCGGTAGAGGCCAACTTGGGAAGTCGGTATGATGGTCGCCTCCGCTGATTTCTCCGTCTTGACCGCGAGTGCCTCATGACCGCCGAATTGTCCGTATGCATCGATGCGGTGCTGGAAGACGAGCCTCTGCCCCAGGCGTTGCAGACGGTGGCCCGAAGTGGAGTTCGCGCTTTTGAGTTTTGGATGTGGTGGGAGAAGCCGCTAGATGAGTTGTTGACGCTCCGCGACCAACTGGATCTAACGGTCGCCGCCTGCTGTACTAAGTTTGTCAGTTTGGTCGATCCCGCGGTGCGCGACGACTACTTGCTGGGGCTGCAAGCGTCCATCGAGACGGCCAAGCGGCTGGCATGCCCGACCTTGATTTCTCAAGTTGGCGATGCTCGACCCGGTGTGCCGCGACAAGTTCAGCGCGATTGCCTGGTCGATGGACTGCGTGCCGCGGCGGACATCCTGGCAGGCACCGACGTGACTCTGGCCATCGAGCCGCTCAACGAATTGGTGGACCACCCCGGCTACTATCTGCTCCGCAGCGACGAGGCGTTTCAGATTGTCGACGAAGTGAATTCTCCGCAAGTCAAAGTCACTTTTGATATCTACCATCAACAGATTAGCGAAGGCAACTTAATTCCCAACATCCAACAGAACATCGATAAGATCGCTCACTTTCATGCCGCGGGGCAGCCCGGCCGCCACGAATTGAACTGCGGCGAAATTCATTATCCAGCCATTTGGGACGCCATTCAGGCAACGGATTACGACGGTTACATCGGTCTGGAATACTGGCCGAAACAGGACGCTGAATCGGGAATCCGCCGAGTGGTCCAAGAATTTCAGCGTGGCTCTATTTCGGATGCGTAGCTTTTCGAGGCAGCGCCCGGCGCGCATGCCTCGGGTGGTTTGCGGGTTTGGACCGTTAGATGCCGCACCGTGGATTTGGGCGAGGAGTACGAGTACCGGCTACGCCTGAGTACGAGAGGAGTCGGAGAGGAGCACGAGTCGGAGTTGGAGTCCTGGCTGCGATTGGACACAGACTGACGTGGGATGCTTCAAACGTCCGATGAACTCGCACTGGCTTTGCCGGTTTGAGTGCTAAACGTGCTCTCAAAGATCTTGTCCGCGTTGCCTGCCTCGAAGCCCTCGCGGCGATGCGCACGAGTGACTTGGGTTGCGGGCAATTCCGAGAACTCGGGTAGAACGCGGCGTTCCGCAAACTCGACGTACGATCCCGCAATGGGGTGACGCAGGGTGCCACCCTGTCCGTCGCCAAATTCGGCTTCGACCATCTCAGCTACTGTGGAGCTTTGGATGAGCAACCCATCGGGACTGGTCTTCGATTTGCCGCCTGCGTCATTCAAGGCGATGCCGTGCCGTTCTAGAAACTGGTTGAACGCCTCGACCGTGTGGTAAGGTGATGGCAAGTTGTGCACGCTGATCGTGAAGTGGTTGAGGTAGTAGCGGTTGTAAATGACCCACGCCGCGTATTCACTTTCCGCGCTCAGCCGCTGGTAATCGGTCCAAGTGGGCGTGCGCCACAGGCCTCGATGCAGAAACTCGTCAACTTGAGCACCGTCATCAAGATCCAAGTCGTCGACGGGGTCCGATTGAATGGGGTCGGTGTACGAACGGACAATTGATGCTGCTTCCTGGGATAGATCACCGACCCGAAGCTCACTGATGAAGATCCGCGGGAATCTGTCATCAGGCGGCGCGTACCAAAATGCGTCCAGCTTTTTCTTGGCGAAATGGTAGGCGTCTCGCTTCTGATAGCCACAGTGCAAGAAGATCTTTTCAAAGGACTGAATACCCAGGTGCGGCACGCCCAAAGTGCGAAAGGCGATGTGGTCGTTTTCGATGTCATCCAGGGTGTGAATCAATTGGTCAGTCTGCATTAGCTGCAAAATTCTGTTGACCGCTGGCACCCGCTCTTGATATCGCTTCATGAGGCCATCGAGGATGGTCTGGAGTGTGGTGTGTTGTGACATCAATGAAGTCCTTGGATCGGATGGGACGGGTCGCGATGCAGAGTCGGTTGCCCGAGGTGGCGGCCAAGCTTGCGGCGTTGAACGTTGGGCCTCTCAAATGCAAGCATTGAGCTTTTTTGGAGAAATCGCGAAAGGTAGTTTTGGAGTGACGAGTTGGTTGCCGATGACAGCTTTGACGACTAGGTAGTTTAACCGGTCGTGCCTTCCGTGTCGCGATCTCGCAGTCGCGACCACTGTTGACTTGCTAAGTCTGTTCCTACGTTGAGTTGCGCGGGCGAGTGGCGGGTCGCATCGAACACGATACTGCAAAACGCTGGGTCACCATCCACATCAAAGGTAATCGCACGAGGCACTGTCTCGTCAATGATTGGCGGCAAGGCGCTAGCCGCCGGTGCACCGACGATACTCGCGGCTCACAAATATGGCGGCCAAATCGGTGGAGTTACCATTTACGGAACCGTGCCTAGTGCGAGTCGCCTGGACACCCGGCTTTTATCGACAGCGAATTAGTTGCTCACCATCGTCCAAAAACAGGCAATACCAAAGTAAAGATGCTCTAGTACCTTGAAGAACTTCCTGCCGGTAGCCGCTTCCGCGTTAGCTTGCATTTGCCTGCTCAGCGGATGCGGAAGCACCAAGAGCAACATTGCGACCGATCAGCTGCTGATGAGTGACGCGGTTGATGCCACAGTGGCCAAACTGGATTTTGCGCCTTTGTCGGGACGTCGTGTTTACTTGGATGCAACCTACATCAAGACTCAGAAGAGTCCGTTGCTGATCGATTCAGACTATGTCATCAGCTCCATTCGGCAGCAAATGGTGGGCGCCGGTGTGTTCTTGGTCGAGTCGCGCGACGAGGCCGATTTGATCGCCGAAGCGCGCATGGGCGCCTTGGGATTGGACGGGCACAACGTGACTTACGGCATGCCTGCTAGCAATACACTAGCGTCGGCATCCAGTGTCTTTACCAACGCACCTCTGCTGCCGGCTCTCCCTGAAATCTCGTTTGCGCGGCGCGAGGCCAAAACCGGTGCCGCCAAGCTGGCAGTGTTCGCGTATGAGCGGGAGACTCGGCAACCCTACTGGCAGTCCGGCATCGCCAAGTCGTCGAGCAGTGCCCAAGACACGTGGATCTTGGGCGCCGGTCCATGGCAGCGAGGGACCATTTACGACGGCACTCGGTTTGCTGGACGTGATTTGGCCGCTGATGTCAACTTGGTTGATTCCGCGGAAGAAGAGCGGCGCAACTCCGTTGCCTTCGCGGCCTACTACCAAGGACGTCTATTTCAACCCAAGTCCGAGGCCACACCGCCTGGGCCCAGTGGCGACAACACGACGCCCGCCATGGTCGCGTCGGGAGATCAAAACGTAACCCGCGAGTAGCGTGAATGTGGCTGCTAGCACCTTGGGCAAGTCACGCGCGGCGGATGGTAGGGCCATCGACAAATCGTCGTGAAGGCGCGCGAGGGTCGTGCCCACAGACGGCTAAAGATCATTGAATTGCCAGTTCGAAAGTGAGTTGGGCGGCCGTGTTGACTGCAGCCAAAACTAGCATCTTGACGATAAACGGTCAGTGTGAAACGCGCGATTCTTTAGCTTGCAAAACGTAGGTGAGCCGACTGGGCATGACTGTGGAATCGGTAGAAGTCGAACGCCCAGATCGTTGGGATCATCCGCTGACCGAGGAGATGACTGCCGAGCAGCTACAGTGGCTGCTGGGTCAGCATCCATTCGCCGCCATGGATGGGGATCGCTTTGCCCGCGGTACACCCCTGGCTGACATTTTGCGGAATGATAGCAAAGTCCACCGGCTGAAGGCTGGTGACGTGGTTTTTCGCGAAGGCCAGTATGGTGGATCGGCCTATCTGGTTTTGCGTGGGCAAGTGCGTATCTTCCTGTCCAAGTTGTTGGCCAATGGCCCGGAATCGTCGCGCCCACAAACACGACATGACTGGTTGGGCTGGTTGGGGTTCGGTAGCCGCCAGCCAAGGCGCGCCCCGAGTTCTCCGGAGCATGATCGGCGTCGCAGCAAACGCTCTGGGGCCCAGGCGTCTAGCATTGATCGCGAAACACCCGCACCAGAAATCGGGTACCGAGGGGAAGGCAGCGAGACGCGCATCTTTTTGCAAGACGTGCCAGGTGTCATCGCCCAGCATAAGACGTCCGCGATCTCGCCTGGTGAATTGTTTGGTGAAATGGCGGCCGTAACGCGTTCCCCACGCGAATTCACGGCTGTTGCCGAAGCCGAATGCGACGTTTTGGAGATCCGATGGCAGGGTCTGAAACTGCTAAAACAGGATCCCGCCTTTCGGATTCTATTGGACGAAAGATATCGTAGCGAGGTGCTGAGAACTCACCTTCGAGAAACGCAATTGTTTCGCTTTTTACCTGAGGCCAGTTTGGAACAGGTCGTGGCCGCGGCCAAGTTTGAATCTTTCGGCAATCTAGAGTGGTACGCCGAATATCAGAAACGTCCTCAAGCATCGGCGAGCCAGAGTATTGAAGCGGAGCCATTGATCGCCGAGGAAGGCAGCTATGCGACGGGCTTGTGGATCATACGTGGAGGCTTTGCGCGCCTGAGCCAGCGTCAAGGAGCCGGACACCGAACGCTGGCCTATTTGGGCAAAGGCCAGTTGTTTGGTCTGGCTGAGCTGTGGCACAACAGTCGGCAAAATAGATCCGCTCCTCCCCTGCCCTTTCAAGAATCTCTAAGAGCCATTGGGTACGTGGACACCGTGTGTGTCCCCAAGCAGGTCATTGCAGAGCACGTGCTGCCGTATGTGCGACAGGCCGATTTGCCGCCCAACATCGAATCGCCGCGCTATCAATTTGGCCAACCGGTGGTGGACGCACCTTTGGATGCGGCCGAGCACAACGTGGAGACGGGGTTGCTCGAGTTTCTGGTGGACCGGCGGCTCATGAACGGTCGGCGAACGATGGTGATCGACACCGAACGTTGCACACGCTGTGACGACTGTGTACGCGCTTGCGCGTCCACGCACGGTGGAACGCCCGTATTCGTCCGCGAGGGACCTCAGTACGGTCGTTGGATGTTTGCCCAAGCGTGCATGCACTGCGAAGATCCAGTGTGCATGATTGGTTGCCCTACCGGTGCCATCCACCGCGATCATGAGTCGGGGTTGGTACAGATTAACGAGCAGACGTGCATCGGGTGTCAGGGGTGTGCCCAGAGTTGTCCGTACGACAACATTCGCATGGTGACGGCCGCCGATGGGCACGGTCGCGCGAAAGTGGACCAACAAACTGGATTGCCAATCTTGCAGGCATCCAAGTGCGATCTGTGCTCCCAGCAGGGTGGTCGACCAGCGTGCCAAACCGCTTGCCCGCACGATGCCCTGGTGCGAATTGACTTGAGCGAGCTGTCGGAAGTCAGCCGCTGGATGGAGACGTAAGATGCGAGGAAAGCAACGCCGCATATTAGGAGTCACATGCACATTGCTGTGCGTGGCGTTGACGGCAACCGGCGTGCAATACTGTCGTGATCATTTGGGTGACGAATCGACGCTGACCGGTTGGGTGCTGCTTGTCTCGACCGCCGGACTGTACCTGCTGTCTGTGCGGAAGAAATGGTTGCAGCTCCGATTGGGGCCGGTGGCCTCCTGGCTACAGATGCACGTCTATCTGGGGTCGTTTGCTAGTGTCGTTTTTCTAATGCACATCGGTTGGCCCATTCGCGGCATCTTCGAATTGGCACTGGCCAGTTGCTTCGTCATTGTCGCCGTCAGCGGAATTGCACTGGGGATCATGAGTCGCACGACGCCGGTCAAGCTGGCGGCCATTGCGAATGACTATCCATTAGACAAGATTCCGGCACTGCAAAATCGCGTTGCCAGTCAGGCGCATCAAACGGCGCTGCAGTCAGCCACATTCGGCGAGGGTGCGACGTTGTCAGAGTACTATCAGCGGCGTTTGTTGCCGTTTTTCCGATCGCCGCGCAGCCTGTTCTACCGGCTGATGCCCAATGGATTCACCAGGCGGAAGTTGCTGCGCGAGCTCGATGATTTGAATCGTTACTTGGCCGAGCAGGGACAAGTCAGCCAACAAAGCATGGCGGTGATGGTCAAGTCGAAAGACGACTTGGACTACCACTACGCACTGCAGACTAGATTGCGATTGTTGTTTGCTGCGCACATTTCCCTGACGTGGGCACTCGTATTGATGATCGGCGTGCACGTCGTACTGGTCTACCGTTTTCAGGGCGCGCTTTGACATGGCAGCCGGCAAGTCTTCCCGATTGACGCAGCCCCGCGCCAATCCCAGCTCTCGCTGGAGGTGTGGGCACGCGCGTCTGGGCAAACCTTGCGCGGCCGGGCCGGACGAGTATGGAAAGTGTCAACACAACGCACCGGAGTCCCTGGCTGCCAGCTGTCGGGTCGAAGCATGTGGGAGTGGTTGCAGCCAGTCGGCCAATTGCAGTGCGTTGGCCCAAGCCCGTTCCGAGCTGGGGCCATGCTTTCCTGAAAAAACCTCGTGGTTTGCCCGACAGAGTATCGCGGTGAATGCCGCCATATTTGTTGGCGGATTACTGTTGCTGTGCATGGCCTTGCCCGAACGCGAGGCAGTCTTCAAGCCTGGGAATCTATCACGCAAGCATTCGCAGATTCTCGGCAATGAACTTGTTTCCCAACGCTGCAGTCTTTGTCACCCCGGTTCCCACCCTGAACTCAAGGGATTGACGCAAGACGATCTTTGTATGCGATGTCACGATGCACATATGCCAGATGCCGCTCTGCGCAGCCCTCATGACCTGCGACGGGATCAACTTGTCGAATTGTTGCCGACCCAAGACCACTTGAGCACGGTTTCGCATGTACTGTCCGCCAAGACTGCCTGCGCGACCTGCCACATTGAACATCATGGCCACGATCATGATCTGCAGGCGATTACCGACAGGCGATGCCAATCATGTCATCAGAGCCAGTTTGCAAGTTTTGCGGATGGTCATCCTCAATTCGACGCTTATCCCTACCGAACCGAACGACGCATTGCCTTTGACCACGCAGCTCACCAGCAGCTGCACTTTGCTAAGAAGAACGAGAGCTTTGATTGCGCGCGTTGCCACGTAGACAGTTCGCAGACCGGCCAAGTGGGCTCCGTCTTCCGTTCGGTGGGCTTTGAACAAGCCTGCGCCAGTTGCCACGCTGAGCCCATTCGAGCGTCGACGATCGGTGGGTGGGCGGTCCTCCAAGTTCCGTCGCTGGCTCCCGAGGACGTTCAAGATCCGGACGCTGGACTTCAGGACTGGCCCCAGGGTGCAACGTTCGACTATGAAGGCCCCATCACACTGCCCATGCGCTTGCTACTGTCGGTTGACGAAGGGATGGACAGGTTGCTGGCTGAACTGCCACCCTCCGGACAGTTGCAAGACTTGGCTGCGTCGGAAAGACCTCGCGTGTCACGTGGGATCGCGCGCGAATTTCGCCAACTGGTCCTGGACGTAGCCGCTGGCGGCCAGGCGGCTTGGCAAACTCGGCTAACAGATTTGGCCGAACGTAGGCTGGGACGAGCTCTGCAGTCTTATGAGCAGCAACTGGTGGCGGAGATGAGTGCGGGGCTACCTCCCGATTTATTTCGACAGATCCAGCGCGGATGGTTCCAGCGCGGTGGAGGAATTGCCTCTACCAGCGCCGCTGCCGAACCATTCCAACTGGTCAGCGGCCGCCAACTCGATGACGTTTTGCTGGGTGATGACTTGCTGGAGGAGGATGCTGGCGACGACGACTTGCTATTGAACTCGGGGCCCCAAGCAGGCGAACTACTGCTGGACGATGGGACGCAAGAGCCAGCAGCTTCAAGTACGAAGAATCTCAAGTTCACCAAATTGCGTGGCGCGGATCATGTTTCTCAAGGCGGATGGTACCTGGATCAGACTCTCTTGGCAGTACGCTACATGCCACGCGGACACGCCGATCGCACGCTGGCTGCCTGGGCCGAATTTGCGGACTTGGTCGAGTCTCACTCCGAGCAGCAATCAGGTCGCTTGAACCGTTTGGCAGGCGAAGTGCCGGGCGCGTGCACGGAGTGTCATTTGATCGGAAAAGAAACTCGCTATACGCCGCGATGGAGCAACTGGAAGAGCGTCCGGCGGCCTGAAAAGCTGAGCTTGTTCACCAAGTTTGATCATACACCGCATTTGACATTGCCAACTTTGAACGATTGCCAATATTGCCACAGCTTTAGTCGGGAAAATAAATCGACGCTCCGGCAATTGCTGGATAGCCAGCCAACACGCGGTGAAGTGTGCACTCATCTGGAGCACGAATTCCAGCCGATGCAAAGATCGCAATGCGTGGCTTGCCACCGACCGGGAGGAGCCAATGATGGCTGTACCCAGTGCCACAACTACCATGTGGGCAATGACGGATTCGGATGGTCGCACCAGGAGTAGGCGGGTACGAAAGGATCGAGCCGCGTGCACGCTAGTTGCCCGTGCTAGAACACCCACGCTTGTCGAAGCCAGCCCTGCCAAGTCCACTCCGG
The DNA here is from genome assembly GCA_028289675.1 of Pirellulaceae bacterium. Taxonomy (GTDB): domain Bacteria; phylum Planctomycetota; class Planctomycetia; order Pirellulales; family Pirellulaceae; genus Aureliella. The sequence goes on along the minus strand of JANQOL010000846.1, from coordinate 688 downwards.
CGGCTTGGTGAAGGGAATGGCTGTCCACCAGGGCAAGTCTTGCATGTCGACAGGAGTCGCCGTGACGAGGCTTTGTTCTGCGATGGGTTCGGGGAAAGCCCAGCCCTCGGCAGGCTTTCCCAAGCCATGAGCTTCGCAGTAGCGGCGATGCCGCTGGTCTAGCCAGAACAAGGTTTCGGTCGGCAGCCGAAGAGCCAGTGGTCCGGTCGCTTTCAGCAACTGCTGCTTGGCGCCCACAAAGTCTTCGCGGGCAGCATGGGCGACTGCCAAGTTATGCTGTGCGGACGCGTTGTAGCTGGCCAGCTGCGAGGCCTTCTTCCAGTACTGCTCCGCGAGCTCCCATTCGCCGCGCCGCGCAGCCGCCACGCCACGCCGGACGCGCCAGGCACCTGGTTGAAACCAAGGTACCGCCAGACGGACGCGTTCCTTGACCACTGTCGGAGAAATTAGCTTCCAAGCTTCCCGCGCGCTGGCTGCGATCAACATGTCTGTGGCGTCGGGATGGGTTGACGCCAAGTCCGGATACTGCCGCGCTGCGTCTTCGGTCAGCAACGTATAAGAATAGGCTCCTAATGACTCCGATGTTTGGCTGTCGATGATGCGCCAGGAAAGTAAGATCCGCTCGTGCTTCTCTTCGGTCTTGGGCCGCTGAAAGAAGGCCTCGTTCATGTTGACCGGCTCTGCCGGA
>JANQOL010000829.1 GCA_028289675.1 Pirellulaceae bacterium | reverse complement strand
CGCCAACTGCACGACTCGTCGCACCGCGTTAACACAGTGATGCGAGTTCCACATGTCGCAAACGATGACGGCCGTTGCCTCCGGCTGCCAAGCCTCCGGGCGCGTACGTTGGTGAAAGCGCGTCGAGCCCTCCGCGACAGGTTGTTGATAGCGCAGTTGCAACTCGAGCGGCTCAGCCCGGGTCGCTCGGTCACAGACGATTGCCATGATCAGAGCCGCCAAGCATGCGATACGTATGTTCATCGTCACGATTCTCCGAGCAAAGGTGGGAAAGATGGGAGTGGTAGAGCAGTCTACACTGAGAGCGGCTTCAGTTTGGGCCTCGCCCGCTTTCGGCAAACTGAACAACCAATTCGTTGACCTCGCAGGCCGTGTGTTCGTGCGACTGCCACGAAGATCAGTCGTCGAGACGGGACAACAGGTTCGCTAGCTCCTGCCTGCTGTTGAACGAGTATTCTCGTGGGTGATCCTGGATGGAAACACTTTGGTAGTTGGCGTTTTGCAGCAAGCTGCGAAGTGACAACCGACGCTGCTCCAAATGTTGACTGGCGGTCGGCAGTAAGTTGCTGTGATAGAGTCCCGGAATGGGCTGCATCGCGCTGCCTGTGGCACTGGTTCTGTCTTCGTCCGCAGGGAGGAACGTAATGGCGAGTGGTTCACGGCTTGATGGTGAAGCTGAAGTTTTCTCGACCGCGCGAACGAACTGCTCTGACCAGTCTTGCTTCCACCAGGCTTGATCGCAGCCAACCAACAATAACCATCCGCCTCCCAGACGCTGCTTGCGGTCTCCGAGAGCGGCGACCAACCCCGCCAGCGGCCCCGCTGCCGCGACCGGGTCTGCGATACACTCGATGCCCAAGTCCGCGTAGCGATCCCGGCGATCAGCGACGACGCTGACCGCATGACCGCAGCGGCACAGTTGGTCGACGAGGCGCTCCAGCTGAGTGTTGCCTGAGATCTGAACTCGGGCCTTATCCATGCCAAAGCGTCGGCTACTTCCACCGGCCAGCACATAAGCCGGAATAAGATCTCCGGTCACGGATCCCTGCTCTTCACGCAGGCTAAACCGATCACGCAACACCATCCTAGCATGAAGCACAGTCCGCCGCTGGGCACGATGGCCCAATGTCCCATCTGACCCAAGAAGACCATGCTGTACAGCCCGCCAGAGAACAGCGCAATTCCCATCAGCAAGCCCAGAGCAGCTAGTCCACGCAAACCGGAGTGTACCTGACTGCTCAAGCCCAGCGCCAACAGAGCCAGTGTGTGCAACATGTGATACCGGACGGCGACCTCGCATCGATCAAGTCGCTTGGCAATGTCCTCCGCGGGCAATTGCTGGTCGGCCAGAGTTGATTCCAAACTATGCGCTGCAAAGGCGCCGATCCCGACGCCCAGAACACCCAAAAGGCCGGCCAAGAACACAATCCAACGACTCACAGTTTATTCCCTTATCGGTTCTCTTTTGTTTAATAACACGAACTGCGGCCCGTCTATTGTAGGTTGCTAGATCGCGGTTTGGGGCTAGCCCCTGTCTCGTAAATGATCAGCGGCTTGCGGCTCGCAAGTCTCACAAGTATGGAGACGCATTCGTCGAAGTCACCATGTACGCGACAGTGCTTAGGCCATTGTTGAAGCCACCAGGAAGATTACAGATCGTAGATCGGAGCCAGCTTGTCGCGCAAGTAAGTTACCAGTGGTTGAGCGTCCAGCGGTTGGTTGCAAACCTGCTCAATGAGCGATCCTGGATGTAAACAGAATCCGCGCGAGTGAATGTTGGTCCGCAACCAATCCAGCAAGGGACGGAACTGACCTTGCGATAGCTGCTGTTCCAAGTCTCCCAATTGGGCTGCGGCGGCCTGCATTAGTTGAGCCGCATACACATTGCCCAGCGTATACGTAGGAAAATATCCAACGAGGCCGGCGCTCCAGTGCACGTCTTGCAAAATTCCCGTGCGATGGTCTGGCGGGCGAACTCCCAAATAACTCTCGTAGCGTTCGTTCCAAGCGTCCGGAGCGTCGGCGACCGCCAGCTCGCCGGTGATCAACAGTTGCTCCAGTTCAAAGCGAATCATGATGTGCAGGTTGTAAGTGACTTCGTCCGCTTCAACGCGAATCAGCGAAGGTTTGACCAAGTTGGTGTCGCGGAACAAATCCTCGACTTGAAGACCTGTCCAGGCTCCGTCCAGCTTGGTGGTAATGTGCGGTAGACACCACTGCCAGAATGCTTGGCTGCGACCAACGAAATTCTCCCACAACCGCGATTGCGACTCGTGGACGCCCAAGCTGGCATAGCGCCCCGGAGGCAGGCCATACCAATCGGTCGGCAGTCCTTGTTCGTACAGTCCATGCCCGGCTTCGTGCAAAGTGCCATAGAATCCACTGGGAAAGTAGGACTCCTGATAGCGGGTCAGGATACGGCAGTCATGCGGTCCCAGCGTGGTGCAAAACGGATGGGTCGTTTCATCCAAGCGTCCGCGTTCGTAGTCGTAGCCGATCTGCGCGGCAATCCACTGACTGACATCTCGTTGCTGGGCCAGCGGAACGCTTCGCTGCCAACTGTTCCCATCAGGCCCGCTGGTCGACTGGCTGATTTCCTGCACCAAGCGTGTCAGCTCGTCGCGCAGTTGACCCAATACGGTTGTTAGTTGTTCACTGCGCGCTCCCTCTTCGTATTGATCCAAGAGCGCGTCATACAGAGCCCCCTCGTCACACAGCAGTTCGGCCTCCTGACGACGCAACGAGTAGATTTCAGCCAGATGAGGTTCGAACGTGTTCCAGTCGTTGTCGGCGCGGGCTGCTTCCCAGGCTTGCTGTCCCAATACCGTGGCCTTGGAGGTAGCCTCAACTAGCTCGACAGGCAAACGGACATTCCGACGAAAATCTTTGTGCAAGCGAGTGATTGTGGCGGCTTGGGGGCTGTCTCCCTGCGCCAGCTCACTGGCGGTCAGCTCATTGAGACGATCGCCTAGTTTGGGATCGGTCTTGCGGCGATGGATCATGCCGCTGATCAACGTGACCTGTTCCGCCCGATAGCTCCCAGCCCGTTTCGGCATGCCAGTCCGCTCGTCCCACTCCAGCAGGGCCAACGTTGATTCTAGTAAGGCGGTTTCTCGAGATTGCCGAATGACGTCCGTTAGCAGTTCATTTTCAGACATAGACATACATGCATTTCTAGTGCGTGTCGCACGGACACATGGACTGCGTCATCAACGCCGGTGGTTGCTCATTCCGTCGAATTTCAACGCATGACAAGAACGTAACCTCCCAAGCGAATGAAGCTCGCTTGAGAGGTTGAGGCAAAGCCCAGCCAACGGTCTTCCATGATCAGTGTCGAGAAACGGTCGTCGGCTGACGAAAGTGACAGCGAGACAAGAATCAGCCTGGGTACTCGCGATCAACCACGAGCCCGGGCATGGGCACTGGATATTTGCCATCGGCATCGGCCTTGAGTGGGGCTTCACTGTCGAGTGTCAGCTGGTCCAGCCCGGGAGCAAATTCGTGGCCCGAGTTGAGCAGATCATCCAAGGTAATGACTTGGCCGGTATGTGCGGCCATGCGTCCCATGGATGTCACCGCACTGGCCATTACTCCTCGCTCGACTTCGTTGTAAGCCTGGTCCTCTCGGATGGCTCGGATCAGGTCGTTCCATTCCAGCTGATAGGGATTCCGTTCGTCGGGACCGTATTGCCATGCCACTTCTTTCTTCGTGAATCGGTGGCCCTCGTAGATCTTGCTGCGAGCCGGGGTGTGAGCTCGAGCGGATATCGTGGCGCAGCCTTTCGTTCCATGGGCATAGCTGGCAAATTCATTATGGCAGCCGGGTTGCGTGCGGCCGTCGACCAGCAGTTTGGTGCCATCGTCAAACGTGTATTCGATCGAATAGACGTCAAAATTCTGGTCGACGTTGTCCCCGCGATAATGCCGGCCTCCGGAGCCCTTGGCTTCCACTGGCCAGGCGTTTTTCATCCAGCAACTTTCGTCGATGTTGTGGATCAAGAAATCGCTGACGGCCCCGCCGCTGGCCCATAAGAAGGCGTGGAAATTGCTGATCTGGTACATCAATTCGGACGTGCCAGGTGGCTTGATGCCCACTTCAGCCGATCCGGTAGGGCCCGCCATGCGGTACGCGCGCAACATGAGGATGTCGCCGATCTCACCATTTTGAATGCGATCGAACAATTCCTGCCTGGCTTCGCAATGCCGGCACATAAGCCCCACGGCCACCTTTAGATTCTTGGCGACCGCTTGCTGGTTGATGTCCAGCATCTTCTGGCAAGTTGGCCCATCTACGGTTACCGGTTTCTCCATGAATACGTTCAAGCCTTTTTCGATGGCGTACTTGTATTGCACCCAGCGAAATGCCGGCGGCGTGGCCAGGATGACCACATCGCCTGGAGCTAGGCAATCCATGGCCTGTTGGTAGGCATCGAAGCCGATGAACTTGCGGTCTTCTTCAACTTCAAACTTGTCTGGAAACTTTTTGCCCAGGGCTGCGTGGCTAGCATTCATCTTCGATGTGAACACGTCCGCCATGGCGACCAGCTTGATTTGCTCGTCCGGCACTGATAACGCGTTGGATGCAGCTCCCGTCCCGCGCCCACCGCAGCCGATGAGTGCGACCTGGATTTCATTCTTTTCCGCCGCATGTACTGAGCGCATCGACCCCGTGACCAGTGAAGTGGCGGCAGCCAAGGTACCGGCTTCCTTGATGAAACCGCGACGGTTGTTGACGTTTGATTCCGGCATGAGCTGCTCCTGAGAGTGAATAGATGGTAGGTGGGAATCGCGCCCCACATTGTACTCCATGGCGGCCAACTTGGTCCGCGGGCACCGAGAGGGATCCGTCGACGTTCGCATCGGTGAGGACTTCAATCGGTAAGGACCGCGCCCTTTGACTGCCCTGCCCTGGCCCGCATCGACTAAGTGCGTATATCCGCCTTGACGCCGACCCGCTCCACTTGAACGGGTTCTGATTTTTCCCACTTTCGTTCTTTTTCGGCCGCGCTTGGCTCCCGCAAAGGCCGCACCACTCGGAAGCCAACATGCAGGGCGTCGGTCAGGTACCAGATGCTCTTGGGCTCCTGGGGATCTTGCTTCTTCCAGTCTTCGTGGGAGCCCTGACGAGCAGCGCTGCGGCAGTCTTCGGGGAACTGATCCCAGCCGCCGCCACGCACGGTGCGCGGGTACAAGGTGGCGGGTATCGCCAGGGGGTTGTCTTGCTCGTCCATGATCAGCTCGTACCCGGCTTCATCGTGTTGATCGAGAACCCACTCTGCCACGTTCCCGTGCATGTCGTACAGGCCCCAGGGATTGGGCTTTTTCCGGCGGACTTTTTCGTAGCCCTCATCGGTGTTGTCAAAGTACCAGGCGTAATCCTCCAACAAGTCGGGATCGTCACCGAAGGAATAGGCCGTCTGCGTGCCAGCTCGGCAGGCATACTCCCACTCGGCCTCGGTCGGCAAACGGTAATACCTGCCGGTTTTGGCGCTCAACCATTTGCAGAAGGTGCGAGCCGCATGTTGAGTCATACAAATCGCCGGATAGCCGCGTTTGCCCATACCAAACGTCATGTCGGTGTAAGGCTTGGTAGGTTGACTGATTTGAAACTGGTCCGCCCACGCATCCCGTGGCGAGGACTCCAGTTTCAATACTTTTCGGCGGAAGATGTCCAAGTCGGAGGCCCACACGTCGTACACGTCCCATGTGATCTCCGTCTCCGCCATCCAAAACGGATCCACGTGCACTTCCCGTTGTGGCCCTTCGTCCTCTTCACGGTCGTCCTCGTCTTCGGGACTGCCCATCAGAAAGCTGCCACCGCGAATCGGCAGCATGGCGAAGTCCACGTCGGCTTGTTCAATGACTTCGCGATAGGCTTGCATCTCCGCTTCGGTTTCTGCTTCCGAGTTTTCCACCTCCAGCTTTGGAACGTTCGGTCGCTCGTCCTGGCCGAGGCAGGTGAAGCTCATTCCCAGTAGTCCCCAGGCGGCTAACAACGAAAACCAAGGTGCGCGATAGGTGCGAATTCCCGGCATGGGTATCCCAGTTAGAATGAAAGTCGAAGCTAGTGCGAGCCGTGCGGGCGTGTAGCTTGGTTCAACAACCGAAGCGTTGGACCACGCAAAATTGGCAACGGCTGACCGCGTGGGCGGCCATATCATTGAGATTTTCGATCGTGCGATATCTGTTCCCATCTTATACCAAACGGTATCCAATGTTGGCGATTGGGCTCTGCCTGATCGTAGCTGGTTGGCCAACTGCCCGGATTCCGGCGCAAACTTCGACATTGCCGTCGGCATCCAATCCGAAGGACACCGCGCCTGCGGACAGGTCGGGCTATGAGCTTGTGTATCCCGCGCTTGGAACCCGAGTTGTCTTGCGTGCGTACCACCACGATCGGCAGTTAGTGGCGAGGGCCTTTCAGGCGGCGCAGGAACGCACCAGCCAATTGAATCAGATCCTGACGGACTACGATGCGGACAGCGAAACACGGCAGCTGACCGACTCGGCAGTTGACCGCGCCCAAACCGTGTCAACGGATTTGTGGGCTGTCCTGGCGGCCTCCGATCGCTGGTACCGACATTCCGCGGGTGCCTTTGATTCCAGTTTGGGCAGCGTCACGCGTCTATGGCGCAAGTACCGTCGAGTTCGTCGACCGCCGCCCGCTGAGTTGATTCAAACGCGGTTGCAACACAGCGGTTGGTCTCATGTTCACTTGGACGACAAAAACCAGACGGTTCGATTTGACATTGATGGCTTGGGCCTCGACTTCGGGGGAATCGGTAAGGGCTATATCGTCGACCAGGTTTTTCAAGTGCTGCAGGACCACCAGCTATCTTGCTGTCTGGTGAATATCAGCGGCAACATGCGTTTGGGTTTTGCTCCGCCTGACCAGGCCGGCTGGCGGATCCAGATTTCCAAGCTGGCCCAGGATGGCCAGCCTTTGCGGATCATTGAAGTCGCAGAGACCGCGATCGCCACGTCCGGCGATCTGTGGCAGTTTATGATGCTCGACGGTCGGCGGCGCAGTCACATTTTGGATCCTCGTAGCGGGATTGGTGTCCTGGGCCCTGTGGCGGCAACGGCCTTGGCGGAGACGGCTACCGACGCGGATGCCTTGGCCACCAGCGCGTGCGTCATGGCACCGGACAAGGCTCTGCGATTGGCTGACAGCTTGGGATTGCAACTGTTGATTGCTCGTCGCGACGATCAGAATCAGATCCGGCTGCGGACGACGTCCGGCTTTCCAGCCGATCAGTCTGCCGTCGACGGCCACGATTGATGGAGCTACCCAGGGCAGATTGGGGTACAATGAGCGTCCCACCTGCTTAAATCCCTCCAGCCAGTTAGTTTGCCGTATGTTGATCCACCACTCGCGCCGTACATTTCTTCGTGGAGCCGGAGTCTGTCTGGCCGTTCCTGCTTTGGAAGCGCTGGCACGCCCCGTCGCCCAAGCTGCTGCCACAACTCCACCGCGCCGTATGGTCTGCGTAGGGAACGAATTTGGGATGTATCCCAAAGCGTTTTGGCCGACCGAAGTGGGCCGCGACTATCGCTTGCCGCCTTTGTTGGAGCCGTTGGACGAGCATCGTGATCGGCTGACGGTCTTTTCGCACTTGGACCACGGACTCAAAGGTGGGCACTTCGCCGTGCACACCTTTTTGACAGGTGTCAAATCCAGTGAAGCCAGCGGCATGCCCGACGGTGGCATTAGCCTGGACCAGCGAGCTGCCGAATTCGTTGGCTCCCAGACTCGGTTTCCGGCTCTCACGATCGGTTCAGAAGGCGGGTTGCATGGCGGACCGATGATGAGTTGGAGTCGAACTGGGACGCGGATTCCACCCATTACTGGACCACGCGAACTGTTTCGTCAGCTGTTTGTGCAAGATGATCCGGAACAGCAGTTGGTAGCCACCGACCGCATCGCGTTGCAAGGCTCTATCTTGGACGCGGTGTTGGGAGACGCCAAATCCTTGCGACGCAAAGTCAGCCAGCAAGACGGGCACAAGCTGGAGGAGTACTTCTCCGCAGTTCGCGAGGTCGAGGGCAAATTGCAACTGGACCAGCAATGGCAGAACGTCGCCAAGCCCAAGCCCACCTCGGACGAACCTCGCAATGAAGGCCTTACGAAAGATTTACCCAAGCTGTACGACCTGCTCGTCTTGGCTCTGCAAACAGATTCAACTCGGGTGGCGACCATCGAGGTAGGCGGCAGTTTTGTGGCGTCGGACCTGGGTGTCAAAAAGGGTTATCACGGATTGTCACACCACGGACAGGTCCAGGCGAGTATCGATCTGTTGGTGCAACTAGAACGTTATCAGGTCGAGCAGTACGGCCGCTTTTTAGGCAAGTTGCAAGCCATCCAACAACCTCATTCCGATCAATCGTTGCTTGACAGCACCATGGTGCTGTTTGGCAGTGGTATGGGGAACGCGAATTCACATACCAACTCCGATTTGCCGGTGATTTTGGCTGGCGGGAGATTCCGGCATGGTGAGCACAAAGCGTATCCCGCTGCTTCCAGCGAGCGCGTGCCGCTGTGCAATCTATATGTGTCGATGTTGCGGCAGTTCGGCTTGCAAGTCGAGCACTTCGGAACCAGCACGGGTGCGCTGGATGGTTTGGAGTCGCTCGGATGAACCGGTTTACACCGCGAAGCCTTGCTCTAGGTTGGCTACTCTTTTGGCTGCCAAGCGGCGCGCTGGGCTTGTTCGCCAACGAAGAGTCTGGCGCGCGGCCAGTGATGGGTTTTCTACAAGCGTATTGCACGGACTGCCATGGACCAGACACTCAATCTGGCGAGCGGCGGTTTGATCAATTGTCGCGCGACATCGGCGATGACTCGGCACTGGTCGACTGGCAAGACATTCTCGATCAATTGAATCTCGGCGACATGCCGCCGCCTGACGCCCCGCAGCCATCGGCGGCAGAGCGGTTGGCGGTCATTGAGCAATTGACGCAGCGCATCGCAGCCTACCATCAAACGAGGCAGCAGACCGAGCCGCAGCCAAGACTTCGGCGCCTCAACCGTCGCGAGTATCGGCATACGATTGGTGATCTGCTGGGATTGAACATGAGCATGTTCGATCCCACCACAGCCTTTCCTCGCGACCAGACCGTGGAACACCTGGACAACGCCAGCGAAGCGCTCGTGACCTCGGGCTACTTGCTGGCGCGCTATCTGGAAGCCGCCGACCGAGCAGTTAGCCAAGTCTGCGAGACCTGGGATCGTCCTGCAGTCCAGCACTGGAGTTTTCAGGATGGCTTTGATCAACAGCCCGAAATCGACCAAGTCCATCGCCGCACCAACAAATTCACGCACCTGACCCTGTACGATGTGACGGGCGCGGATAAGCACGAGGGTGCCTACGCTCCGATCCATGCGTTTGCACAAGGAGTACCCTACAGCGGATTTTATGAAATCCGATTTCAGGCTCAGGCTCACAACCGCGATCACCCCTACGACGACGATTTTCTGGGGCGAGACCGGCGCGAACCACTGCGGTTGGGGCTGGTCGCCGGGCAGGCGGCGGCTGGTTCACTGCATAAGCCACAGCCGATCGAGCCTTTGTTGGCCGAGTTGGATATGGCTGACGAACTGCAATGGTATTCCGTGCGAGTCTGGCTGGACCGCGGCTTTACGCCACGTTTCACCTTCCGCAACGGTTTGATGGATGCCCGGAATCTGTGGAGCCGGGTGCAAAAGCGCTATCCGGACATGTTTCCCAAGCCGAAGCGCAAGGGCATCGTGGAAGCGCGCTACAACGCGATCGCCTATGGTCAGTTGCCACAGATTCACATCGAACAAGTGGAGATTAGTGGGCCCTTCTACGATCAGTGGCCCACCGCTTCTCAGCAGTTGATCTTTGGTGGCGAAGCCGAACAGGTACTGAAAGCGAAATCACTCAGTGATGCTACCGCACGCAAGTACTTGAACGAGTTCTTGCGGCGCGCGTACCGCCGCGATGCCACGTCGGACGAGATTGACCGCATCATGAGCGTGATTCAGATCCGCCGGTCCACAGGACGCTCGGAGCTGGAAGCCTACGCTGATGGACTCAAAGCGGCCCTGTGCTCGCCTCACTTTCTTCTTTTGGGACAACCTGGCCAGTCGGACGAAACTAGTCAGGCAGACAAACCCAGTCAGGCAGACAAACACTGGGCATTGGCTTCGCGCATGTCGTATTTGCTGTGGGCATCGATGCCTGATGACACTTTGTTGCAGCTGGCCGAACAAGGTCGGCTCAATGAGTCGACCGTGTTGCTGCAGCAAACGGAGCGGATGCTGGCAGACCCCCGCTCAGATCAGTTTCTGTCTGGATTTCTGGACAGTTGGTTGACGCTGCGAGATCTCGGCACCACTCCGCCGGACCGCGGCGATTTTCCCGGCTATTACCAGTACGATTTGGAATCCGCCATGCGGCGCGAGACCGAGTTGTTCGCGCGGCATTTGTTGGATGAAAACCTAAGCATCGGTCTGTTTTTGGATGCCGACTTTACGTTTGTCAACAAGCGATTGGCATGGCACTATGGATTGCCCGTGCCCGAAGCGATCGCCCGCGATGGCGGAAAATTCTGCCGCGTGCAATTGCCGGATCGTCGTCGAGGTGGATTGTTGGGACACGCCAGTGTGTTGACTGTGACAGCCAATGGGCTTGACACCTCGCCGGTGGTTCGTGGCGTATGGATGTTGGAGAACATCTTGGGAACACCGCCCGCTCCTCCCCCGCCGGATGTTGAGCCGCTCGACCCGGATGTCCGAGGTGCGAAGTCTATTCGTGAACAACTGGAGAAACACCGCAGTTTGGCCAGCTGTCGAAGTTGTCACCGCAAGTTCGATCCTCTGGGATTTGCTCTCGAGAACTTTGATGCCGTTGGCCAGTGGCGTGACAACTACGGGCCCGGCAAACCAGTTGACGCTTCCGGGGACCTGGGTTCTGCCGGTTCATTTCAAGATGTGGCCGGCCTCAAGTCGTTGCTGGAGCAGCGTCATGAGCAGTTTGCGCAAGCGCTTATTCGGAAACTGCTGGCCTACGCTCTAGGTCGTCAGCTGGCCCCTAGCGACCGTCCCGAGGTGGATCGTATTGGCAGAGAGTTGCGTGAACGCGGGTGGGGCTTTCGGGATCTCGTCCGACTGGTGACTACCAGCCCACTATTCCGCGATGGTTAGAGCGGTTAACGCTTCGGTGTAGCGTTATTTCGCCTGTTTGTGACTGAAAGAACGTTGACTGACAGCACGAGATCGCCGGAAAAATTATCGCTGCTCTGGTTTTGCCCGGCCTAAGCGCTTTGGACGGCGGCGCGTAGAATCAAGTCTTGTCGAGCCTGCGGTCCATCGGAAAGGGTCTGCTCAGGCAGTGCCTCATCATAGGGCCCCGTGTTTTTGGGTTCGACCACGCGATCGCCGTAGGTGTTTTAGAGTAGGTACGTCCACGTATGTCACTCGGAGTAGCTTGCAAAGCTTTTTGGGCAGCCCTGTTCAATGCTGACGTGGCGGCCAAGATCCAACAGGCCATGAACCCTGATGCGGGTAGTCGAGAATCGACTTCAGAGCGTGCGGCTCCACCGCCTGCGAAGGCCGCGCCCCAACCGACGCGCAGCGACGCGCTGACGCTGTTAAGCGCCTTGCAGCGCGAAGCGCGTTTTCTGGACTTGGTGCAGGAATCCCTGGACGGGTACGACGATGCTCAAGTGGGAGGTGCCGCACGCGAAGTGTTGCGTGATTGCCGCAAGACCCTCGATCGCATGTTCGCCATCCAACCGCTGTCGGAACACGATGAAGGATCGGCAATCGACGTGGAATCGGATCACTCACCCCATCGAGTGCGCGTGGTTGGCACTGCAGGAGATCGGGGCGTTGTGACCCATCGCGGTTGGCAGGCAAGTTGCTGTGAGGTACCGGTTTGGCAAGGACAATCCGTGGACTCGCTCGTGTTGTCGCCGACCGAGGTGGAGGGGCATTCCACGGGTGCGGCGTCGTAACTACCGCTTCTGTTAAGCTGCGAGCTCGAACTAGGCGGGTGGCAAACTTGGATGGTGTGCTGCCTGGTTGTTAGCCGCCTGCCGCAAACAGCATTTCGCGCCGGCGCATCGATTGTGGAAGCGGCCAGCCCTTGCCGCACTCGAGAGCAGTCTCCGTTTTAAAGTCGTGGGGATTCGAGATGAGTAGTAAGTATTCTGTGGGAATCGATCTGGGTACCACCAACTGTGTGGTCGCCTACGCGGAACTGGATGCAGGTGGGCCAGCGAAACTGGACATCTTGAAGATCCCTCAGGTCGTCGCACCCCATGAGGGCGAAGCGCTTTCCAGTCTGTCCAGTTTTCTGTATGTACCCGAGGAGCAGGAGGTTGCATCGGCGGCTTATGAGTTACCGGACTACCCCAGCTACCCAACGGTCAGCGGCGCGTTGGCGCGCCGGTTGTCCGCGGATCGGCCCGGACGGGTGATCTCCGCCGCTAAGAGCTGGTTGTGCCACGCGGGCGTGGATCGGTGCGCGGCAATACTGCCTTGGGAGGCGGACAGCGACGTGCAAAAGTTCTCGCCGGTCACCGCGTCCAAGTTACTGTTGCGGCAGATGGCGGATGCCTGGCAATCCAGCTTTCCCGACGCGCCGCTCCAAGAACAGCAAGTTACATTAACCGTTCCGGCGTCGTTTGATATCACAGCTCGCGAGTTGACCCGGGAAGCGGCCCTGGGCGCCGGGCTGCCTGCGGACTTCATTTTGCTCGAAGAACCGCAGGCTGCGGTGTATCACTGGTTGGAGAAGACGGGTGACCACTGGCGCGAGCAAGTTGCTGAAGGCGAGCAGTTGCTGGTGTGTGACGTGGGTGGTGGTACCACGGATTTATCACTGATGCGCGTCGAACAAGAACAGGGCGACTTGGTATTGCGCCGGCAAGCAGTGGGCCGACATTTGTTAGTTGGCGGTGACAACATGGACTTGGCTCTGGCTCACTTTGTCGCCGAGAAGTTTGCGCAGCAAGGTACGCGATTGGACGCTTGGCAATCGGTCGCGCTATGGCACTCCTGCCGGCAAGCCAAGGAGTCGTTGCTGGCCGAAGATGGCAGCCAGACAGAGACGATTTCGGTGCTGGGACGCGGCTCGAAGTTGATCGGCGGCACGGTATCCACTCAAGTCAGTCGGGATGACGTCCAGCAGTTGCTTGTGGAAGGGTTTTTTCCCGAATGTGAGGCAGGGTCACGACCAGAAGCGGCCGCTCCGACGGGATTCCAAGAGCTAGGCCTGCCATTTGAAACCGACTCGGCCATTACTCGGCACCTGTCGGCATTCCTGGCAGACAATCCCATCGACGATGATGCACAGGTGCATCTTTTGCTCAATGGGGGCGTGTTCAAAGCCGACGCTCTGAGAACGCGGATTTATCAAGTTGTCGGTCAACTGCGTTCTGGCACAGCTCCCGGCCAGTTAGGTGACGTTGCCGATCTAGACCACGCCGTAGCCCGAGGAGCCGCGTACTATGGCTGGGCAAAGCAGCAAGGCGGTATTCGAATTCGAGCCGGTACCGCGCGCAGCTACTATGTGGGCATTGAGACCGCAGGTTTGGCCGTTCCGGGCATGCCGCGACCCTTGCAAGCAGTGTGTGTCGTCCCGTTTGGCTTGGAGGAAGGCAGCGACGTGCAGGTCCCGGGTCGAGAAGTCGGTTTGGTCATTGGCCGCCCGGCCCGGTTTCGTTTTTTCGCCGCCGCCGACCGCAAAGACGATGTGCCTGGTACGACGTTGCGCAATTGGTCTGAACAAGAATTGATAGAAACGTCACCGCTGGAAGTTACCTTGGAGAACGTCGACGAGGCAACTGAGGATTCGCCGGCGGACAACTTTGTGCCCGTCCGGTTTTCTGGTCGTGTCTCCGAATTGGGAGTCTTGGAATTGTGGTGCCAGAGTACCCGCGACGACCGGCAGTGGAAGCTTGAATTCACGGTCCGGGAGGAGGCAGAGGCGGCAACGTGAACAGGCAGTCTACCGATGACGCTTTTGATGAGCGTCCTAGCCGCTATATCGTCGGCATCGATTTGGGAACCACCAACTGCGCCGTTGCTTATCTGGATACAGAGATCGCCGCGGGGAGCATTGAAACTCTGCGGATCGAGCAATGGGTCGACTTTGGCACTCGCCAGCAGCGCGAACTGCTGCCGTCCTTCGTCTATCAGCCCCTGGCTGAAGAGCGGCAATTGCTTGAACAAGGCGGTGGTGCCGACTCGGATCACCTCGTCGGCTGGTTAGCGCGCGAGCGCGGTCTGCAATTGCCTGGGCGGCAGGTCGTTTCGGCCAAGAGTTGGTTGTGCCATGATGGCGTGGATCGCAATGAAGCGATTCTTCCTTGGCAGGGCGACGAAGATGTTGCCAAGATGTCGCCAGTCGACGCTAGCGCGATGTACTTGCGCCGGATTCGTGAACATT
>JANQOL010000827.1 GCA_028289675.1 Pirellulaceae bacterium | reverse complement strand
GTACAAGGTGTGCTTAAGTCTCGTGCAATTACCGTTGTAGCCGACACGGCAAGAGACTCCAGGTGGGTAACTGAGCATGAGACAGTAGACGTTCGCTCGTGGATTGGCATTCCCTTTATACTCCAAGATGCGCCCCAATTCCTCATTACACTGGATCATCATGAACGTCATTACTACCAGGGGATATCGCCAGAACAGTTTTCTGAGTTAGAGAGGTTTCATCAAAAAGCAGGTACTGAACTTGAGAACTTTTACCTTCGGCGACGTATCGATTCGCTAGCTGTAATGAAGCGGTTTGAAGCGATTGGCGAATCCACTCCCGGAAAAGCAGAACTCTTAGATGGTGTCGTTCGTGAACTCTGCTCTTCCTTTAGATGCTCCTTTGCATCTGTTTTTTTGGAATCTCCTGGTGGCAAGGGCCTCCGGCGAGCGGAAAGTCGAGGCGATTTCAATACGCATGAATTCATTGCGTATATAGCGAAGATTGCCCATCGGAGTCACAGGCTTGGCCCTGTAAGAAATCTTGTGTCAGCTATCAGCATTCGGTAGAAATCTGAACACCGTTTTCTGATAGGAGGCTAGACACATGGATGAGAAGTTACAAGCACAGGCCGAGCAGCTAGCAGAGGAGTTTGCTGGCTCAGCGACAACGATCGGTGAATTGAACCAGTTGATGCGGACCATGATGAAGGCCGGACTCGAGCGGATGCTCGACACGGAGATGGACGTGCATCTGGGCCGCAAAGGCGACGCCGATTCACCGGCCGCTGAAGAGGCCAAACGCTCTGGCAATCGTCGCAACGGCCGCTCGAAAAAGACGGTGCAAGGCGAACTGGGCGAAGTGAGACTCGACACGCCCCGTGATCGCAACGGCACGTTCGAGCCGCAGATTGTCGGCAAGCATCAACGCCGTATCCCCGACTTCGATGAGAAGATTCTGGCGTTGTACGCCAAGGGGATGACGACCCGCGACATCCAGGAGATCGTCGAAGAGCTGTACGGCGTGGAAGTCTCGCCGCAACTGGTCTCCGAGATCACCGCCGATCTGGATGCGGAAGTCACTGCCTGGCGTAGCCGCTCGCTGGATGCGGTGTGGCCGATTGTCTATTTCGACGGCGTCGTGGTGCACGTGCGTGGCGAGAATCGTCGCGTCTCTCAACATACGATCTATGTCGCTTTAGGCGTGAACCTGGAAGGCAAGAAAGAGCTGCTGGGGCTGTGGCTTTCACAAAGCGAAGGGGCCAAGTTCTGGCTGTCGTGCTTGACCGATCTGAAGAATCGTGGCCTGGAGGACATCTTTGTGGCTTGCATCGACGGCCTGAGCGGCTTTGCCGAGGCGATTCACACCGCCTACCCGCAGACGCAGGTGCAGCTGTGCATCGTTCACCTGGTGCGCGCCGCCTTGCGTTACGTGAGCACCGAAGACAGCAAGCCGGTGGCTCGCGATCTGAAGAAGATCTACCAGTCGGCCACCGTCGCAGAGGCGGAAGCGGCGCTGGAAGAATTCGCTCAAGCCTGGGACGCCAAGTACCCGACGATTGCCAAACAGTGGCGCACCAAGTGGACCGACATCATCACGCTGTTCGACTTCCCGCCGCCGATCAGGCGAGCGATTTATACGACCAATGCGATTGAGTCGGTCAACAGCGTGATTCGCAAGTTCACCAAGAACCGCAAGATTTACCCCAACGAGGCGTCGGCGCTCAAGCTGGTCTACATGGCGATTCACGAAGCTTCCAAGAAATGGACCATGCCGATCCATCACTGGAAGCCTGCCCTGAACCACTTCGCTATCATGTATGAAGACCGCTTGCCAAAGTCGGCCTAGCAACTGCAAACCACGTACCCTGGTAGCGCGACACAAAAAGTTTTACAGGGCCGAGCTTTCACGTACAGTGGCGCGTCCACGTCTGCATCAACCGCACGTGATGCTTTGACCTCAATCTTGATCTCGTCCAATGAGAAATCGTACTGTCCCGAGTAGTTTGGGTCGTGTTTCTTCGACGGCTTCTGCAGGTCTGGCACGAGTTCTTTCAGGTGTCCTTGTGCCCATGATTCACCAAATGTGCGAGGCGCACTGATCTCGAAAATATACAGGAACATGTTGCGGGCGAGATAGTCGTCCCGCAACTCGTG
>JANQOL010000817.1 GCA_028289675.1 Pirellulaceae bacterium | reverse complement strand
CCCGAGCTCTGCTCGATGTTTCCTTGGACGCTCGCCGGGGAGAAGTTTTGGCCTTGATCGGCGAGAATGGGGCGGGCAAGAGCACGCTGATGAAGGTGTTGTCCGGCGCCCACGGACCAGACGCGGGTACGATGCTGTTGGATGGACAACCATTCGCGCCCGGCGGTCCTAGCCAGGCCAGGCGAGCTGGCGTGGCCATCGTCTACCAAGAGCTAAATCTGGCTCCCGATCTGTCCGTAGAAGACAATATCATGCTGGGCGTGGAGCGTCAGCAGTTGGGTGTGGTGCGTCGACGCGAACAACGTCGGCTCGTTCAACAGGCGCTGGATTGGCTGGGGCATCCCGAGCTGACTCCGAACCGCATCGTGGCCTCACTGTCGATTGGAGCCCGTCAGTTGGTGGAGATTGCGCGGGCATTGATTTCCCAGGCCAAAGTCGTTGTCTTTGATGAACCTACCAGCTCGCTGCCTAGCCACGACGTGCAGCGTCTGTTTGAGGTCATCCAGCGGCTTCGGTCGCAACAGATCGCAGTCATCTACATCAGCCACTTTTTGGAGGAAATCCGCGAAGTCGCCGACCAGTACGTAGTGTTACGAGACGGCCAGACCGTTGGAAGCGGTAGTCTGGACGATTCAACCGACCAATCCATTGTCTCCCTGATGGTCGGACGTAGCGTCGACACGTTGTTCCCCGAGGTACCTCATACCTTGGGCGAACCATGCTTAACGATTGAGCAACTTTCCGGGCAGACACTGCCCAGCAAAGTCAGTTTCCAGGTACGGCGCGGTGAGATCTTCGGCCTGTTTGGCTTGGTGGGTGCCGGCCGTACGGAGACACTGCGATGTCTGTTTGGCTTGGATGCCACCACCACCACCGGACGAGTGCTCGTCGACGGTCGATCGCCGGCCGCTTCGGCGGCGGCCCGCATTCGGTCCGGCATGGGATTCGTCTGCGAAGACCGCAAGGCCGAGGGACTGGCACAGAACATGTCCATCGTGGACAACTTGACGCTTAGCAAACTGCAGCCCTACGCGGTGGGCGGACTACTGAAGCTGAGCGAACGAAACGCGCGGACCGCGGACTGGATGCGGCGTCTGGCGGTCAAGGCTCGCGGACCGGAACAAGCGGTCGGCCAGTTGTCGGGCGGGAACCAGCAGAAGGTGGCCATCGCTCGCGTGCTGCATCAGGACGCTGAAATATTGTTGCTAGATGAACCAACTCGAGGCATTGACGTGGGCACCAAAGCGGACATCTATCGACTGGTCGGCGAACTGGCTGCCGAGGGCAAGACGATCTTGTTCGTCAGTTCGTATCTGCCCGAACTGATGGCGGTTTGCGATACCATTGGCGTCATGTCGCGCGGCCGCTTGCTAGAAACACGTCCAACGTCACAGTGGTCACAGAATGATATCCTGGCAGCCGCCATCAGCGGTTGAGTGTCCGTTCGCCTGATCATTCCCGCGTCTCGTGCCAGGTTGCGAGAGACCAATTTACACTTTTTCAGCTTGGACAGTGTTCGGGCGTTTCGCCAGCAGCTCACAAACGCTCCAGCCCTTAACGCCAGTGCGTGCCGCACCACCATCGCTTAGAGAGTTCATCATGTCCGAACCGTCGTCTCAGGAACCTCGCCGGGCCAGTGTGTCTCAGCTGTTGCACACGCTGAGTCCCTTGCTGGCTTTGATTGTCGTGACGGTAGGATTCGCGATCGCCGATGGCATCTGGGCCCAAGGTCGGTTCACGGAGCTCCGAAATCTGCGAGTGATTCTGGTCGAAACGGCTCCACTGGCCGTGGCAGCCCTAGGATTGACGCTGATCATTATCTCCGGTGGCATCGATTTGTCTGCGGGCACCGCGTCCATGCTGTGCGCTACCGTATTGGCGGTCGTCCTGGGGCAGGGATACTCCATCATCTTGGCTGTCAGCTGCACGCTGCTGGCCGGCGCGGCCTGTGGCTTGACGAATGGGCTGTTGATAGGCCTGTTACGCATCCCGCCGTTTATCGTGACACTGGGCACCATGACCATCTTTCTAGGCATTGGCAAACGTCTGGCAGGAGGCTCGACCGTCTTCGTGGATCGCAAGCTGATACCCGAATGGCTATCGAACCTCAGTTCCACGATGCCGCCTGATTGGAACGGCTATTTTCCTCGCATTGCCATCGGTGTATGGCTAGCGCTGGGGATTGCCATCGCGGTTGCCGTGCTACTGCGCTTTGCCGTTTTTGGGCGCCATTTGTTCGCGCTCGGATCCAATGAGTCCACAGCTCGACTATGTGGGGTCCCCATTCTGAAGACAAAAGTAATTGTCTATGTGCTGTCCGGCTTATTGATTGCCGTGGCTGGCATCTATTCGTTCTCCCTCGTCAAGATGGCCAATCCGGTCGAAGGGATCGGGCGAGAACTGAAGTTCATCGCCGCTGTGGTGATTGGCGGCGGCAGTCTGAGTGGCGGACGAGGATCGGTGTTGGGCACTTTAGCAGGGGCTGCCATTATGGGCGTCATCGCCAGTGGTTGCTCGCAGTTGGAGATCTCCAACTCTACGGAGGACATTACCATCGGAGCCATCATTATTGCCGCAGTAACCCTCGATCAGCTGCGTGTGCGGCGTCAGGAATCTCGCTAGTACAAGCCGCCGGGCTGATGGCGAATGTTGGATCAGCCGCAGTGCGATAGCAAGCGGTTTCCGCAAAAAGTGCAATGAACCGCACGCTATCGCGTGGCGGCTGACTTGCACACTGTCATTCTTGCAAAACTCTAACAAGCGTGTGCGCCTGCACTTGCGCCGCAATTCGTGAACCGGCGTGAAACATCCGGGCTGATGGCGAACTGACTTACAGTTCCGCCGCTTGCTGCTCCATGAACTGGACCGCTTTGTCGCTGATATCCTTGCGACACCACGATCCAGACCAGCGTACTTTTTGCACCGCCGTGTAGGCATTCAGCTTAGCCAACGAGACACTCTCGCCCAAAGCGGTGACGCCGAGCACACGGCCTCCGTCGGTGACCACTTGCTGATCACCATTCAGCTTGGTTCCCGCATGAAATACCTTGACATCTTCCAGTTCATCAGCGGCATCAATACCGCTGATCGCACATCCCTTCTCGTAGTCGCCGGGATATCCCTGGCTAGCCATGACCACGCAGATCGCCGGCCGAGGATCCCACTGCGGTGGATCGATTTGATCCAAAGACTGGTCCACGACGGCATCTAGAATGTCCATCAAGTCACTTTTTAGCCGCATGAGCAGAGGCTGGCATTCTGGATCTCCAAACCGGCAGTTGTACTCGAGAACCTTCGCGCCCGCCTGAGGAGTCAACATCAAACCCGCGTAGAGCACGCCTCGAAACGGCTTGCGGTTCCGTTTCATCGTATGCACGGTCGGAACCAGCACGTGCTCTTCGATCCACGCCATTAGCGCGTCATCGACGATGGGGGTTGGGCAGTAGGCGCCCATACCACCGGTGTTCGGGCCCGTGTCGCCGTCGAATGCCGGCTTGTGATCCTGGGCGGCCGGCAAAGGCAAGATGGTGCGACCGTCGGTGATTGCCAAGACACTTGCCTCCTGGCCCTCCAAACGCTCTTCGATAATCATCTGCATGCCGGCTGACCCAAACTCTTTGCGTCTGGCGATGCGGTCAATGGCTTCCAAAGCGTCCCCACGTCGCTTGCAGACAATGACGCCTTTACCAGCGG
>JANQOL010000793.1 GCA_028289675.1 Pirellulaceae bacterium | reverse complement strand
AACGATCAGTTGGCACTGTTCCAATACTTGGACGATACTCTCGCGACACTGCGTCGCGACGCCGATTGGCGGAACGTCGAATGCGGATTGGTACTGCATTTTCTGAAAGTCCGCGGCAGCGGCATCGACCGGGGTCTGCCCTCTTCAGACGATCTGAACAACAACGCGGATCCCAGCCTACCCGCCAACACAGCTCGTTTTCGTTGGCAGGACTACTACCAACGTAATCAATCCCGCGCAGATGCCCTGGTGCATGCGTTGGAGCACGACGTCACGCGACTCAAGTTGCTGCGCGGCATTGATGTTTGTCGCGATGAACATGGCGTGCCTACATGGGTCGTCGCCCCTTTGTTTCACCGCGTGCGGCGTCGGGTCGAACGCGCCATGGCGAGAGTGTACACAGATCGTGGCATTGTCTGTCCGCCGCTGCGCACCACAGCCCACGTGGGCGAGGATTTTGTCCATCTGGCTACTGGGTTGCGTTACATGGACGAAGCTATGGTCCATCTGCCTTTGAAAGTTGGCGATCGTATCGGACACGGTCTGGCGCTGGGAACCGATCCACTGGACTGGGCCAAGCGTCAACATTGCTTGTTGATGCCGCGTGAAGATCGTTGGCTGGATCTGGTTTGGGAACGCGTTTGGCATGGCCGGCAAGGTACGCGTTTTTCAAGTAGCCGGAAGACGTATGTTGAGGACCAACTGACGCAGTTGTCCAACGAGATCTTTGGCGAGAATGACTGGTTGCCCTCTCAGGCGGTCCAATTGTGGAAGATGCTGTACGATGGCTCGATCCGTGAATTGGGATTTCCGAATCGATTACTGACCTCGCCCCCGGTCGGCAGACCAACATCATCTGCTCACGTTTCGCCCGAATTGCAGCGGCGGAGTTCATGGCGGGAGTCGCCCAAGCTGCGCAGTGCCCTGGCGCGCTACCTGACCTCCGGCTCGGTTTACCGGCGGTGCCGCGAGGTCATTTGGGTCGACGCCTCCGATGACGGGCCGGCCATCGCTGAGCTGCAGCGATGTGTGCGGAAGTGTTATGCGGAAAACGGCATCACGATCGAAGTGAATCCGATCTCGAACCTGATGGTCGGTGACTTGACCGATTTGACGACTCATCCGCTGTGGCGTTTGGCTCCTGGGTTGGACCAGGAATACGGCGAAACGCTACGCATGTGCGTTGGCTCAGACGACCCCTTGCCATTCGCCACCACTCTACCGGAGGAGTACCAGTTCCTGTATGACTCGCTGCTGCTGGCAGATCGGTCCCACGCGGCGGCCCGAGTCTGGCTGGACGAAATTCGCGATATGGGTCTGGAATCGCGGTTTACCCAACCCGTTTGAACACTTCGATCGCCTTCCAATTACACTCGTGGTGCGGCCTAGGCGGTGTAAACGCTTGTTTTGCGAGGTCTACTGAAACTCGATCTTCTTTTTTCATCGGTCCAGCGAGCCTTCCAGTGAACAGCGAATTCGATCGAGCGTACGTTGTCAGCGACATGCATCTTGGTGGCATCAAGGACCATCAAATGTTCAGCTCGGGACAGCGATTCAAGGACCTCTGCACCCATATCAAACAACAAACCAAGGCCAACAGCCCCACATTGCTGTTGATCAATGGGGATTTCGTTGACTTCTTAGCCCAGCCCCGCGCTCGTGTGTGGAATCCCGATACGGCCGTAGAGCTGCTAAGGGAGATCCATAACGAAACAGCCTTCAAGCCGGTGTTTGATGGTCTGAAGCAAGTCGTTGCCCGCAACGGCGCCCACGTCGTTTTCGTTCTAGGCAATCATGACTTGGAACTGGCGCTGCCGGACGTACAGGCGGCGCTGACCGACATCTTGACCGGCAACACAGCTAGTCGTCGATCGCGGGTTGAATTTGTGTGCGATGGAAACGGCTACCGTTTCTCGGTGGGGAACGCTTCAGCTCTAGCCACCCATGGAAACGAAACCGACAAGTACAACTTCACTCGCTTCGACCAGCTGCAGACGATCGTCCACGAAACTCAGCTGCATGGCTATTCTGCACTCGGAAACAAATGGATTCCCAGTGCCGGCGCGAAGTTCGTTATCGACGCGATCAATCATCTCAAAACTGATTTTCCATTCGTAGACTTGCTCAAGCCGGAAGAAGTTACGTTGGCCGCGTTGCCGATTCTAGCGCCTTCGACGCTGGGCATGGCTCACAAATTGGTGGAGATGGCTTCCGCGGCCAACGAGAATGAAGAGCAGCGACCTCAATCCGAGCGACGTTTCTTGCAGTTGGAGACGACCGCTGCCTCTCCTCAGGCCGTATCGGGTTCGATCGAGCAGTTGGCGCAGGAGTACATGCTCAACCCCGACTTGGACATTGACTTGCTGATCTACGGAGCGGATACGGGCACCTTGGGCTGGTTGGACGACGCTAAGCAAGCTGTCAGCAACTTGGCCGAACAGGGTATTCGTTTAGTCAATGACGCTGGCAAAGCTATCGCTCGAGAGCTATCCGACGCGGCTCAGGGCGTACACGCCAACGTGCTTCGAAACGCACTGTGGCCGCTGGTTTCCGGAGACATACCTGAAGTGGCCTCGATGGGCGAAAAAGATCAAGCTTTGTTGCAGATGGTGCATCGCAACTACGACGTTGTGTTCACTGGCCATACGCATGCCAGGCGATTCTGCGAGATTGGCACCCACGTGGGCTGGTACGTCAACACAGGCACTTGGGCTGGGCTGATGCGTTTGGCTGAATCTGACATCTGGGACGCGCAGCGTTTTCGCGAATTTTATCGGGTACTTATTAGCGGCCAGCGGACTGATTTGGAGCAATCCGATTGGTTTGTGAACGAGCGGACGGTCGCCGTGTTAGAGAAAGAAGCTGCCACCACCGAACTGAGCCTGAAACGTATCGACGATTCCGGTGCGCTGGTACCGAAAGACCGTTTTGGCCGCACGTTTGCCGCTTCCATTGCCTAATGTCGAATCCATCAGCTTGGAAAACCAGCTATGAACGGAAAACGAGTTCGCACCGTCGAACTACAACTCTTGCGACAGGGTCCTCCGCACAACCAGCTGCTGTCACCACTGACCGACTATCTGGCGCTGTGCGAAGATCATCCCAACACGACGCTCAATTTTCCATTGGAGCATCAATCGCTGCGAGTGCGGCTACACGCGCTGCGATATCGAGACAGTGAAGAAACGCGTAAGATCCAGTTGCACGAAACAGCCAGTTTGGTGGCTGGCATGTTCGCTGACGTACCGGGGCTGATCTCGGAACTGGGGCATCGAGATTCGTCGGCAGAAGCGCTGGTTCACTTGAGTATTGCGACCACGGCCAGCGAGTTGTCGTTGGTACCCTTTGAATTGGCCAGCTCGCCACCAGGCTTTCCCGGGTCGGGAGGACCGCTCAGTTTGCAGACAGAATTTCCGGTCTGTATTACGCGGCGTAGCCGCAAAGTGCGTTTTGATTCGCTGAAATGGGACGTGAGACCCCGCGTGTTGATGGTCGCCTCGGACGCGGGTGGCAGCATTCCGCTGAAATCCCACTACGCGCTGCTGCGGAAACTGATGGATCCCTGGATCTACCGGGATCCACTCCACCGTTGCGAAAAGACATGGAATAGCCCGGACGGTCTAGATTCAGTCCGTCGCCACCTGACGTTGGTCGAAGACGCCGATGTCAGGAAGATTCGGAACGAAATCCACCGCGCCATTGAGCAGCGCCGACCTTACACGCACATCCACGTGCTGGCCCATGGTTGTCCGCTACCCAACCAAGAAGAGAGTCATGGAGTGGCTTTGCACATGGCTGATCGCAAGGGCATCGACGCCGTGGATGGCATGCGTTTGGGTCAGCTGTTTACGGCACGTCAGATCTCGGAGAAAGGTGACTCCTTCTCCGCCGATCCGATTCGCCCCAAAGTGGTGACATTAGCCGTCTGTGATTCCGGACAGCAGGCGGCCGACATGGCCCGCCCCAGCGCCAGCGTAGCCTTCAATATCCACGAGGCCGGCATCCCGTTGGTGGTGGGCTCCCAGTTTCCGTTGACCAAGTCTGGATCGGTGATTCTGGCCGAGAGCATCTACAGGCAATTGTTGCGCGGCAGTGACCCTCGCATCAGCTTGTGGGAAGCACGCCGTGAACTCTTCGCGCAAAGCAATGAGCGCCTTGCCAGCCACACGGAGGGCCGGCATGACTGGGCTTCCATCGTGGTGTTTGCCGCCTTCCCGCCCGACATCGAAGAAGGCGCCAAGAAACTCGAGAGCTACCAGCATCAGAAACGAATGAATCTCAGGCTGCGAGCTGGCGACAACTTGCTCAAGGAGGGCGAACCGGGCGCAGAAAACACGGCCGCGCCTCCTGGCCCAGAAAAGCCAAGCCCCAATAACGATGGCGAGGGTGAAGCCGCAGCTGCTAGTCCTCGGCAAACGATCGCCGCACTGGCCACCAATATTCGCCGCGAAGTCTACGAGTTTGATCAGTTCGTTGCCGAACGCTCCAGCTACGATGACTACGTCGATTTGTTGGGCATTTCGGCCAGTGCCAACAAACGCGCAGCCGAACTGCTGTGGGCCGGCCGATCCGGCAATCAAAGTTCGCCGCAGCCCGAACCCGATAACGCATCCAGTAGCGAAACTCAGGAAGCTCCTTCAGATGGTCCTTGGCTGGAGTGCGTTTGGAAATCATACCGCGGCTATCTGCTTGTTTCCGAACGTGACAAGAATCGCACCTGGGCTTTTGTACAGGCACTTTTTCTCAAGCGTTTCTTGACGTTCTACAGTCCGGATCCGCAGGTCGATGCTGAGCTGAAATCCGATGATGCCGACAACCAGCAATATCTGGCCGAGGATTCTCTGCATCAAGAGTGGTTTCGGGCGAAGTACCTCTGCCCGGAAGGAGAACAACCGGGCTGCAAGAGCACCGAACAACGCATTTGGGATCTGACCGACCGTATAGAACTGGGGCTCTTGCGTCTGTTGATTCCTTGGTTCCGTAGGGACCTTACTAAATCACCGACGAAGCAAGATTTGCAGAAGGAGTTTGATCAGGAAAAATTGCTAGCCTACGCCAATACGATCGAGCATCTGGCTAAGTCGGGTAGCAGACGGGATCAGTTCGCCGCCTACGCGGGCCGGCGACAGGTTCTGCGTTATCGCCGCTTTGCCAACATGATGTATCCGTTGGAGTCCGAGCGCAAGCGCTACCGCAAGCGTTCCTCCAGCGACCATACCGGCTATGATCGATTGATCAAGAAACACGAGCGTTTTGGAGTCGTCTATTCCGCACTTGAATCTCTGATCAAAGAGCAAATCGAAGTCGGCGAGTACGAACGCTAGGCTTGGTTGCCGACCATCGATCGTCACTGTTGTCGTGCTTCGCTAAGGAGAGCCACAACAGGGCGCGAAGACGCGCGAAAATAGACATGTCTGCTTTCAAGACTTCTTGGTGCCTCTTCGCGTTTCTTTGCGGCGATTCCCCTTCAAAGGCGCCCCTTTCGCGCTTGGCGGTCATCTCTTTGAAAACGCGAATCATTAACCGCCTGTATAGCCGGTAGTTCGAGGAAGCTCGTAGTGGCGCCGCCAAAGTACGCCAGCCCTCTTTGGCTCACACTATCAGCTGGTAGCTACCCAAACAAATTGGGGTTATGTGAGCATGCCTGATTCGGTGTCCGCCACAGGCCGTTTTTCACCGGCGGCGGAAAGTTCTCGATAGCGCAGAAAGCATGCGGAACTGAGCATGACAAAGATGGCAGCCGCCAAAGGAAAGAAGACTTGTGCGATCGTCGAATAGCCAGCCAGGGCAGACAACTCTTCCGCGCCCACGACCACCAACTCACTGACCACAAACGCAAACAGGGGGCAACGGCCCGGCGACACGATGAAATCAACAATGCCCTTCCAGTTTCCAACCATTGTCAATTGGCGCGGAATGAAGCGCCAGACCAACACGCCCGTGGCCAGGCCAGAGATCAGACGTAGCGGTCCCAACGACGGTTTGTGGACAAAACTCCACAGATCTATGGGGATCGTTTCCGTTCGGACCAGCAGCCCGAACTGCAGGCACAAAACCGCCGCCCAAACGGTCCACTTTGGCAGCGGAGGACAGCCGCGGAATCCAAAGCAAAACGCGAGTGTAAATAGAAACTGCCACGATGGAATCCAAAACAGCAACTGACCGCCACCTAGCGGTTCATCGGCGATCCAAAACCACAGCTGCATGGCTAGGTATAAGGCAAAAGAAAGAACCAGAGTCCAAGCTACTTTCCAGCGCAGTAAAAACAAGATTACCGGCGACAGGACGCTCAGGAAAACATAAGTTCGCAGAATGAGCACATTGCCTTGAGCGTGCGTCAAAAACAGGATTTCTTGCCAAGTTGGTAAATCCGATTTGACGGCGGACGTAGATACCGTCACCCCGGTGGACACAATGATCAGATGTTCCAGCACCAATCCCAGGGTAATCCCCAGCGACGCCAAATACAGTATCCCAGTTCTCCGTGCGACGCGGGCGATGAGGATCTTCCAACCTCGGGCATCAACCCGTCTGGCCAGCGTCAATCCAGCGGCAACCCCCGAAGCGAGGATCAGTAGTTCGGCCCCATCGCTCAACGCCAGTTCCCGCAACGTAAACATACTGAGCAGTGTCGGATACACGTGATTGATGGTCATCATGTAGATGGCCACAGCCCGCGCAACATCCAATTGAAAAAATCTCATAGGATTTCATCTCGTGGGCGATCCCCGTTCACTTTCCGCGGAATCGGAATTTGCTCAAAACAATCGCTAGGCACGCGATTCCCAGAGACAAACCCGTTATCCACACCACCAAGCTTTCACTCGGCGTTTTCGCGTGCCTGGAAACAATCACAGACCAAAGCATGATCAACTTCTCTCCGCCCGGATAAAACGCGACTGGGACCGAGCGCGAGTCGAGCACAATCGTTCCCGGTTCGACAATTGGATCTACAACCGTGTCCACATTCTGGTCAAAGGAAATCCTAGAAAGCTTGATCGTTTCAACCAATTCGAACGGAGTCACTTGTCCAGTCGCAAACTCCAGTTCCACGTCGGCCGTCAGCGGCTCTTTAGCCCAGTAGAACTCCAAGTGCCGTGGCAACAATAACGCTCGATGCCGTCGAGGATCTGTAAATCGCCAATAACTTGAACTTGACTGTGCATCCGCGTCGGTCGACACGGTGACCCGGGCCACCGGCTGGATCGTCATTGAATCCAGATCCATCTTGCAGTAAATACGATGCAGGTTATCGACAGAAGAGAAGACCACGATACTCGGATCAGGAGTCGATCGAGCCTGCAATTCGCGCAGTTTCGGAAGCGTTCCAACGGACTCGGGCAGATTGCCAAAGGTGATGCCCAAGATGTCCAGCGCTCTATGGTTGCGATACAGTTTAACGCCGTCACTCAGGTCTTCGTAGCGCCGAAAAGCCCTCCGCCACCGCCAGTATTGCGTCGAATGCTGGCTGTAAATTGACATCACCGACCAAACGGGATCACGATATCGCGCCGCGTACGAATCACCGTGAACAATCTCGACCTGGACACGATCGTCGCGAATTTTGGTGCGACTAAACGTATTGTTCGTTCGCCTGCCACGCTGGACGAAGACCGCATCCAGCTGAATGGCTGTCAAATGAAAGCTGTTTAGCAACTTGGCCGGAACCTCAGCCGTATTTGCTACTGGTTCTTCTGCCGGTGCGATGTTGGCCAAACACAACATCCATGCCAGAACGGGCGCCGTCAGCCATCTGCCTAACGGCCAAACACGCTGCTGGAAAAACCAGTTCGAAAAGCCCGCCGCGCGTTCAACCACCCGTCGCTCTCCTGTGTCGCAGAATGACAACGACGGTGACCAACACGATCGCAATATTGACTCCCCAGATCGCCCACCGAGACAAAGATCGTCGCGCGGTGATTGCGGCCACCGCTTTCGCTTGAACTACCGCTTCATCCCGAGCTTGTTGCATCAGCTTTGGGTCCGCGGAACCGGTATAGACCAGCACGCTATCGGGCGAAACTCCGTCATAGGGTCGAAAGTCCTCGACATTTTCCCTGTCCTTCACCAGAAAATGAAAACGTTCATCCGGCACGGACCAAGCGATATCGTCCACCGTGATTTCGAAAAACGGATCCTCGCGGGCTCGCCATTTGGCGGTGAAGTGCGTAGCGATCCACAACTTTTCCTTGGCCTGCATGAACTCGGTGGACTCGATGTCCATAAAGACATCTTCTGGATATGCATAGCTGGCTTTGGTAATGACGTATTGCCGGTTTGGATCGAGCAAGAGCGTTACACCATCGCCTTGCAGTTGGACCCCGTCCGCTGAAGCGGAGGCCGTTAGCTTTCCGGATTCAATTAGCTCCACCACGGTGTAGTCCGGAAATCGATCCTTGTCAGGATGAATCCTTGAATTTGGCAGTCGACAACCATTGAACGCGGTCAAGTAATCTTCGAGATCCACCCCATTCATGGCATTGCCGGCGTTGGCTCGGATTCCATGATCCAATCGGATCAAGGTGTCCGCACCATCAAAAACCGCTTCCTGCTTGCGAACGCTTCCACCCCGGTCAAATTCGGCTTTGAAAGCTACTTTGCCACCCTTCGTAGCGATGTCAATGACCGAAGTCCAGTCGTGGCTCAAACCCCGGTAGCGGGCCACAAACGAGTTTTCACGGAACAACTCCTCACGCTGTTTGTAAACGGCGACAATGTCCTCTGCCAGCGTCTGCAATCCGCCGCTCGATGTAACCTGATTGGTATCTGTTGTTGAGTCCTGGGCTTGGGCAAAACAAGCCGTTAGGCCGGCCAGGACGAAGCACGACCACAGTCTTGACTTACAAAAATTCATCTTTTCACCCACTGATTGAAAACGCTGGGCGAGCCGACGCTCGCCCAGAACGACGCGACCGGTTCAAAACACCGACCGGTCATAACACTCCCGCCAACAAGTCAACAGCAAACTCAGTTACCAAACTCACGCACGCCTCGCTCAGTTGCATGGCAGTGATGAGGTGTAGCCACCGCAATTCCTGTTTTCCGGATCCCCGCCTGGCGGATAGACCGTGTACTCGCAATCGTACTCCTTGTGCAGTTTGTGATCGCCATGCCCGTCAAATTCGATCTTTTTTTGGACATAGCACGGCTCTACGCAGCCATCGACGAGTGAAGGTTGGCCGCAATTGCTGCCTGCTCCGAAAATCTGGTCCGTTTCGGCCACAGCAAGTGGCTGAGGATTTGCGCTAGCAAGGGAAATGACTCCGCAACAGACCAATGCCCCGGTGCAAAGAAGTATCTTTTTCATCATTTTGAGATCTCCATGGTTTCTAAGTTTTTGGACCATCAAATTCATACGCCGCACGCGCGCCGGCCAAGAGCCGTCCAGTGCAGTTCCGAAGTGGTATTGCGGGGACGCACACCCTCAGACGGCGACGTTCGACGCACACGTCAGCCACAAAAAATCGCCGATTTGTAAGATCCGCAATTCTTGTTGACCGGATCCTCGCCTGGTGGATAGACCGTGTACTCACAATCCTCCTCCTCGTTCTCCTTGCTATGCCCGCTGTTGCCAACGAACTTATAGCTGCTCTGAACCGCGCACGGATCCACACATCCATCTTCCCTGGTCTGCGTCGGGCAATTGCTCCCAGCTCCGTAAATCTGATCCGTTTCGGCCAACGACAGCTGCCGGGCCGAGGTCATCGTGGAAACCGATATTCCCAGGACAACCAAGGCGGCAATACAAAACAGCAAACTCTTCATGATTCGTTTCCGGTAAAAGAATGTAACTAGCAGATTGAATCTAGCCCGAGGATCGTTTGCCGTCGGATGGGCCAACGCTGTCCCCACACTGATTTCCAAAACGTCTTCCGCACGTTCTAGTTGCCGTTGCTTCGTCAAGCTGCATAATCCGACTGGCGGACGAACTTCGCCAATGCACCCGATTCGATGCAGAAAACGCCCACACGTTTCAACGCCGGAGCGCACTCTTACATAGACACCTCCTTCCGAAGAGAATCTAAAGACTGCCCGCTTTCGTGCGCTGCGCCACGACAACTGCCAGCAAAGCAATGGAAGCGCACAGGCCCAGCAGGGACATAACTCGAGAGTCAACAAGCGACCTGCGTTTACACAGGACGACTCCGGTCCACACATCCTGCAACGAACCTCGATTCAACTGCGAGGTTTCTCCAGTGGTTGAATCCATCACCAAGGCATAGTCTTTGGCCACATCCAACAAGACGACGAAATGCCCCACACCACCGATCGGCTTAAAGTGCAAAATGGCAGGTGTGGGCGTGTTACCAAGATCATCAAAGTCCATCTGGTAAGCTTGCAAGTCGCACCCATAATCTTGGGCAACCCGCAGCAACTCCGTCACCGACACGCCACGTGGGGTTGGCTGGAATTCCTGCCTCAGCTGATCGTAGTCCTCACAGTAGCCGGTTGAACTCAAGATCAAGAACAAGCTGTTGGGACCGCACATTACCGCTGATCGCCAGTGGGGTAGCTGAAAGCCATCCGCCTGATCGCTGGCCCCAACGTCCGGCAAACCGGCGGCAGCCTGAACCATAAACGCGGCCATGCAGCCAAGCAGGTTCCTACGAAACATCGTGGCACCCTCCCAACAAGACAGTGGCACCATGCGTTACCGGACAGTAGTTGAAGTCGCTCAGCTCGGTGACTTGGACGATAGACTGCAGCAGAAATCCAACAGCGTCATTGACCACGTGGTCAGGAACTTGATTAGATTCGTGCAGCATCGACAATGCCTCTAACACATGACCGGCCATGAAGATATCCTGAACCTCACGCGAATAAATACGTTCATCTAGGTTGTACGTCGAGTCGGTCAAGCAGCCTGGGGGCCAGGTACCGGCGTCGTTCTGATTCTCTTCGATCCTTGCGATCAGCTGCTGGATACGATCGTCCAGCAGGCCACGTACCCGGTCGGACAAAGTTCCTTCGGCACAGTCCAATTGCTGCAGTACCGCCAAAGAATGGAACAGGTGGGTCCCACCGCATCCAAAAAGACTTGGATCCCGACCAAGCACATATTCGGT
>JANQOL010000783.1 GCA_028289675.1 Pirellulaceae bacterium | reverse complement strand
TCGAAAACCACTTTGTTTGATATCTTTGCGATTGTGATACCGATGGGCAGAACGACAGTAAGGTGCTTGCCCGCGAGCCGTTCCGCCTCGGACAACCGCTTCTTCGTCGGCACCTGCTTCCGACCAGCTGTCCAGGTCGTAGTACTGAGGACGGCAAACCGGATTCAACGCCAATGCCTCCGGCTTGCTGTAGAATTCTGGATCCCACGTATCCAATACCCATTCTTGGGCGTTGCCGTGCATGTCATACAAGCCAAACGCATTGGCTCGCAGCCGACCGATGTCTTGCAACTTGTAATCTGCGTTTTCGTTATAGAATCCCATTTCGTCGAGGGGGCCAGCGTACGGCCCGCTGCTGCCGGCTCGACAAGCGTACTCCCATTGCGCCTCGCTGACCATTGACGCGCCAATTTGGTCACAGATGTTGTAGGCCATGAACCAGTCTCCTTCTACGGGCTTCAGTGGGCCCAAATCTGAAATCTGCGTCAATTTGATTCCACAGCGTTTCGCCTGAGCTTGCGTGAATTCATATTTACTGACCAGAAAGGGCGTGAGCCTGACTGGATGCAATTCTTGTTCCTGCGCTTGATCTGGGTCATCGCCATCTGGGTTCGCTTCTTCGGCAGGGCAACCCATCTGAAACTTGCCGCCCCCTAGCAACACGTATTGAACGCCCGTCAATACGTCGACCAAGCCGTTCTCTGGCGGCGCGATCCCCGTCGACAGATCAACAAATTCCCACAACCCGTACACGTTGCGCCCCGTCGGAAGCAGCCGCGGTTGAGGATGGATCGTCCACGTAGGATGAGTTTTCTCCAAATCTGCGATGCACTCGTCCCAAGCCGTCCTAAGGTCCTGTTCTGAAGGACTGCGTGACTGCCAACCTCGCACCTGAGCGAGTGTCCCGTCGGCATCCGCGAATCGAATCAACGACTCTGTCAATTTGCTGGATTTCTCAGAACGACCATGAACTGGCTTAAGTAGGCCATCTAGCTTATTTTGGATACGCTCCAGCCGAGATGCGGGTCCCACGGCGCGCTCCAACCATAGTTCGATTCCCAGCCGCCGCTGCTCCATCGGGGGATCTAACAGATCAGGAACCGTGTCGATCAAATCGACTAGTACCACGAAATCCTGCATCAGAGAAAAATCACGGTCCGTCTGATAGGCGTCGTATCTTTCCAAGCCAGCCCAGCCCAAAGACGCCAGGACCAACGCTGAAACCCCGATGACTTTCCAGCGTTTGCGTACAAATTTTTCGGCGCTGTACAGCGTCGAAGATCGGCGGGCCAGCACAGGCTCGCCATCAAGATAACGTTGCAGGTCCTGCGCCAGCGCACCGACCGTCTCGTAGCGATTGGAGCGCTCTCGTTCGAGGCACTTCATGGCAATCCAATCCAGCTCGCCACGCAACAGCTTCTTCATCCCCACTCCCGTACGCTCGCCACGCCGCTCCGCACGTTCGGCGGCGGTCGTTTCTTCGATCGTAAAGTATTGGGATGGTCGCGGTGGTTCTTCCTCTCGCAGTATCCGAGAAGCTTCAATGACAGTCGCCTGTTCGATGTTGTTGCGGTGAAACGGCAAACAGCCGCACAACAGTTCGTATAGCACCACGCCCAGCGAATACACGTCTGAGCGAGTGTCCAGGCCCGCATCGTTCATTTCCGCCTGTTCGGGGCTCATGTACGCGGGCGTACCGATCACTTGGTATTGCTTCGTAACGGCAGTTTGGCCGTGGGCCTGAGTCGCTTTGGCCACACCAAAGTCGATCACCATCGGCTCAGCTCCTTGATCTCCCATGGAGACAAGAATATTGGATGGCTTAATGTCCCGGTGGATGACACCCTTATGGTGCGCGTGTTGAATCGCGTGGCAGACATCGACGAATAACCGCACGCGCTGACGTAGGTCGTAGTTGTGGGCATCACAAAATTTGGTGATGCGGTCGCCCTTAATCAGATCCATCACAAAGTAAGGCTGACCAGATTCCGTGCTACCAGCGTTCAAGATTTTGGCGATGCCCTTGTGGTCCATCATCGCCAATGTTTGCCGTTCGATCTCAAAGCGAGCCAGGATTTGCTTGGAATCCATGCCTCGCTTCAGCACCTTGAGCGCCACCGCCCGCTGTGTCTTCTGCTGCATGGCGTGGTAGACTTCACCGAAGCCACCTTCGCCTAACTTGCCGAGAATGCGGTAGCCGTCGATGTCCTCGTTCACGCTGAATTCGGCGTTTTCACCATCAACGTGCGTACAAGATGTTGGGCAAGTATCTTTGGAACGCCGCAGCAGAGCTGCAACTTGCCGGTGCACTTGTTCGATCTGCCGCGGATTGTGACGGCAAGCATTGCCCACGAACTTGGCACGTTCGTCGTTGCAGTCGATGCTCGCTGCTTCGCGCGCGATTTTCTCAATCGGATCGAAGTCGATGGACACTGGCAGATTGCTTGAATTGCACGCTTGACTAGTGCGGGCGGCTAGCTTGGTAGTTCCAAACCGCCCACACAAGGTGAATAGCTCAAGAGCCGCCCATTGTACTCCAGGTGATTTGGATACAAGATCGAACGCAGAACATCACTGACGTTAGCCACATCAAGACAGCTCTTTTGATGAACCACCAATCACCAAATTGGGTAGGCCATCCGATTGCTTGGGGAGAATCATGGCAACTTACCCACCAACACAATTAGTTGGTGATGCATGCCGGCATCGCTGGAACGGTCAACGCTTCACTGGCAGCCCGGCGCCTTGTGAGCAGATGCTGAATCAATTAGGCAAACTGCGTTGCTTGGCGTCGACTATGGCAACCTGCTAATCCCTGGCGATAGCAACGATAATGGTCGGTTCAGGTGGGAATTCGCAGTATTGCCCGCCTGTAAATACTTGCTCCCCACGGATGGGCTGGCTACACTCCTAGAGTCATCCAGGGATTTGCGGCCGCTTGCAGCCTCTTACTGCTAAAGAGCCACCGAGAATTAGAAACCCTTCATCGGGTTCATCTCGTCACAAGCCAAGCCGCTCGTCCGATTGACATGGACGGTCGGCTTTTGTCGTTTTGGGCCGACCGGTTATTCCGCTAATCCACGCAGCGCGGTTTCGCCGATGAGCACCTACACTCCGATGACAGCCTCTGACAATTCATCCCACAGTCGGTCGACGGCTCCCAAGCGGAGCTCATCCCAGGGCATGTCCACCGTGAGTGTTCACGGAGGCGAGGCACGGCAAAAGCCGTACGACGCGATCACCGACTCAATTGTGTGTAGTTCGACCTACACTTTTGAAGACACTCAATCCATCATCGACTTCATCGAACAAGATGGTCAGCGAGAAGAGTACGGTCGGTATGGAAATCCTAATGAGCGAATTGTCGAAAACAAGCTGGCGGCCTTGGATGGCGCTGAAGAAGCAGTCGTCTTTTCCAGCGGCATGGCCGCCATCGTCGGGCTGTTGATGGCCAAGTTGAATGCCGGCGATGAAATTGTATTCTTCGACCAGTGCTACCACCGTAGCCGCGAATTCTGTTTCAAACACTTGTCGCGTTTCGGAGTTATCACCCATCAAGTTCCCACCGGGGACTTTGACGCTATGGCGGCCGCCATCACGCCCAAGACCAAGTTATTGGTGAGCGAGTCGCCAACGAATCCGCAACTGACCTGCATCGATCTGGAGCAATTCGCGGCTCTGGGTAAAGAGCACGAAGTCGAAACATTGATCGATGCGACCCTGGCCACACCATTCAACATTAAACCCCTGGACTTTGGAATCGACTACGTACTTCATTCGGCGACAAAATACCTGGGGGGCCACAACGATTTACTAGCTGGATCCATTGCCGGTTCCAAAGAAAAAGTCGCTGACATTCGCGGCCTCCGCGGAATCATGGGCGGCATTAATTCGCCTCATAATTTGTTCCTGCTGCAACGCGGCTTGAAGACGTTTGAGCTGCGGATGCAGCGGCACAACGAGAATGGACTTGCCCTGGCCAAGTTTCTGTCGCAGCACCCGCGCGTCGAACATGTTTATTACCCGGGAATCGACAATCATCCGACGCATCAAATTGCTCGTCAGACAATGCGTGGTTTTGGAGGGCTGGTCACGTTCCTGGTCAAGGACGCCGATTGGCGGCAGACGGCAGACATTGTCGATCGAGCTCGCGTGGCCCGAATTGGACCAAGTCTGGGAGGCGTCGAATCGCTGATCGAACAGCCGTTGGTAATGAGCTACTACACGCAAACGCCCCAGAACCGCCGCAAATTTGGGATTCCCGACAACATGATTCGGTTGGCCTGTGGAATTGAAGACACTCAGGATCTGATCGCCGACTTGGAACAGGCGCTCGACACATGAGGCCCGAGCAGCTGAAATTCCAAACACGGGCGATCCACGTCGGCAACCCGCCGGATCCACAGACCGGCGCCGTTGTGCCTCCCATTCATCCCGCCACCACTTTTGTCCAACCGGGTGCTGGCGACTGGGGCACGTTTGACTATTCGCGCAGTGGCAATCCAACGCGCACCGCCGTGCAAACGACGCTCGCTTCTTTAGAAGGTGGCTGCGGCGCGCTTGCCTTCAGCTCCGGAATGGCGGCCACCCACTGCGCGACCATGTTGCTGAGTGCCGGCGATCACTTGTTAGCTGGCATGGACATCTATGGCGGCACTTACCGTTTGCTACACAAGATTTGCTCATCAGTTGGAATTCAGGTCCAAACCATTGACCTAAGTGACCCCGCCAACGTGGCTCGGGCCATCCGAGACAACACCAAGATGCTGTGGTTAGAGGGCATTGGAAATCCTAGGCTAACGGTGCCCGACTTGCCGGCATTGATCGAAGTGGCCCACGACCATGAACTACTCGTCGGTGTCGACAACACGTTCGCCACTCCGGTGCTCCAGCGACCGCTGGAATGGGGCGCCGACATAGTTATGCACTCGGCCACCAAGTATCTGGGCGGACATAGCGACTGTCTTGCCGGTGTACTCGCGGTTCGCGACCAAGACTTGCTGGATCGTCTGTATTTCATTCAAAACGCCACCGGCGCCGTACTGTCGCCTTTCGATTGTTTTCTGCTGGCACGTGGACTGAAGACCCTGCAATTGCGGATCAACCAGCAATGCCGGTCCGCTCAACAGCTGGCTCTTTTTTTGGAGAACCATCCGCAAGTCAAGAACGTGTTGTATCCAGGTTTGCCGTCACACCCAGACCACGAGCGGGCCAGTCAGCTATTGGACGGTGGGTTCGGAGGCATGATCACGCTCGAGGCGGAAGGCGACTTCGAGACAACTCGCAGACTGGTCAAATCGACGCGGCTGTTTCATCTAGCGGTCAGTCTGGGAGCCGTCGAGTCGCTGATCGAACAGCCGGCGTCGATGTCGCACGCCAGCTACGATGCGGCCGCTCGAGCGGAAGCGGGCATCACAGACGGACTCATCCGCTTGTCCGTCGGCCTGGAGCACCCAAAGGACCTCATCCAAGATCTAGACCAAGCCCTGACGGGTAGTTGATCGGCATCCCCTTTTTCAAGAGACAACCGCTTGACCGAACAAGGAAATTCATCGTCACCGGGCGGTCGCGTGCGACGCGTTGAACTGTTCACGGACGGCGCCTGCAGCGGCAATCCAGGACCTGGGGGCTGGGCATTCATTCTACGGGACGTCAAAACCCAGAAAGAACTGACCGGTTCCGGCGGTGAGCGGAATTCGACAAACAACCGCATGGAGATGCAAGCGGTCATCGAGGGCTTGCGATCCCTAAAGAAACGTTGCCGCGTGGAACTGTATTCGGACAGCAGTTATGTGCTGCAAGGTCTTCAGAAGTGGATGACGGGCTGGAAGAAAAAGGGCTGGGTGCGCATGGAAGGCAGCCGCAAGAAGCCCGTTAAGAACGTCGAATTGTGGCAACAATTGGATCAATTGATCGATCAGCACGACATCTCATACCATCACGTACGTGGCCACAGCGGACATCCGGAGAACGAGCGCTGCGACGAGATGGCCGTGGAAGCCAGCCAGAACTTTCGCTAGTGGGAGTCGCACGGACGGTTAGCGCGTGCTGTCAACGTTTTACGGTCTCAAACAGGCGAAGCAACGCTACACCGAAGCGTCAGCCGCTCTAGACAACTGCATTGCCAGGCTTGAGCTTCCATCAACGGCCAGCTTTTTCAGAAAAATCTCCGGATGATCCCTAACCGCCGATGGATCGCAGCTATTTACTAGTGCGAGTCGCTCGGACGTGTAGCAGTTAGCACCTAGGACGTGCCACGAGAGCGCCCAAACCGTCGTACGGAAAACAA
Organism: Pirellulaceae bacterium; assembly: GCA_028289675.1. Lineage (GTDB taxonomy): Bacteria > Planctomycetota > Planctomycetia > Pirellulales > Pirellulaceae > Aureliella. The sequence goes on along the minus strand of JANQOL010000783.1, from coordinate 9,010 downwards.
AGTGCTCTTGGGATGGTTCAAAACAAGAAAACAGCTGCTGCGGAAACGATTCGACTCATCAGTCAGCATCAGGCTGTCTTGTTGGCCTATATCTTGACGCTCCATCCCGATCGGATCGAAGCGCAGGACATATTGCAAGAAGCCAACATCGTCCTCTGGGAAAAAGTCGACGAGTTCCGCGAGGGTACTAACTTCAAGGCCTGGGCATTTCGCATCGCCTATTTGCAGACCCTAGCGCACTTCAAACGCTGCCGACGAGACCAATGGCTTGGCTTCTCGTCAGAGCTCGTCGAGACACTGGCTCACGAAGCGGAGCCACTGCTGAGTGATTTTGAGCAGCGTCACCAAGCGTTGCGGCATTGTGTTGCGAAGCTTAGTTCGGCGGATCATGAGTTGCTGCGTTCACGCTATGAACTTGGATTGCCATTAGCCGAAATCGGCGGTGCCATGGGTCGTAGCGTCGGCGCGCTGAAACAGGTTTTGTGGCGCATCCGTAGATCGCTCCGCGTGTGCATCCAGCGGCAGCTGGTGGAGGAACCCGCCGGTGCGTGAAGAACTTCCACCCGTCGACGAAGAACTGGAACGACTACTTGAAGCCGCCTCCAACGGTGATCTCAGTCCGGACGATTGGCAGCGGTTGGCGAGTCGTCTGGAACAAGATTCGCAGGCCCGCGCAGCCTTCATCCAGGCCGCCGCCATGGATGCGATGTTGGCCCACGAGTTTCCAAGTTCGGGTCAAGGCGTTGCCGCGAGCGCTTTGGACTTGCCAGACGCCACACTGCCGAAAACTCGATCTTCCGCATCCAAGCAAGAACGTAGCCGATTGTCCAAAGGAGTCGTGCTGGCGCTGCTGGGGTTGGCGGCGGCGCTCTTGATGGCAATTGCGATTCCGAACTGGTACACAGACGCTCGACCGATTGCCACGCTCGCATCCAGTGAGAACGCTGCTTGGGAAAGCCTACTACCAACCGCGCCTGGCGCCGAGTTACCGCCGGGATTGTTGGATTTGCGGACGGGCATCGCCACTATTCAATTTAACTCGGGCGCCGAAGTCGTCGTTGAAGCGCCTGCCCAGCTGGAGCTGATATCAACCATGCGAGCACGGCTCTTCGCTGGCGCGGCGGTCGTTGCCGTCTCCGACGCGGCGGAAGGATTTGTCATCGAAACGCCGAATGGATTTGCCGTCGATCACGGGACGCGCTTTGCAGTTCGTGTCGATCGTCTCCGACAGCAAGCGGATTTCGAGATCATCGATGGCGAAATCACCCTACATCACCCGACCTCTGGCGGCGAAGTACGTCTAACAGATCCCGGTCAGTCGGCGACTATTTCTGAGCAATCCCTAGTGATCCGTGACATCGAACAAGATGCGGAGCTGACCGAGTCAAACGTCAATCGAGTCATTCGCGTTGGTACGAATGGCCGGACCGGATCCGCCATGCGACGCGATGAAAAGCGACACAAGTTTGTCAAGCGTCAAGTACTTTCCGTAAAACGCACTCCAGGCGGAGGATGGGACCACCGGTCTTTCTTTGCCTTCGACGTAAGTCGCATGGACTTGAATCAAGTGCTATCGGTTCGCCTTCAGCTGAACTTAGTGCCCTCAACTCGGGGCTTCGTTTCGCGTCTACCCAAAGTGAATCGATTTGGAGTTTACGGGATGACCAACCAAGCTAAAGACGGTTGGACGTTTGGTGGAACTTGGGCGGATTCCCCGAGCACCGAAGACGGAGTCTTGTTGGGCACGTTTGAAATACCTCGCAGTCAGCAACGGGGAGCGTTCGGCATTCAGAATGACGAGCTGCTGGGTTTTCTGAAGGCCCACCAGGAGCGGGAAATCACGTTCATACTGGCACGCGAAACCACACAGATTGCTGGTCATGGTCCCGGATTCACCCATCTGTTCGCCAGCGACGCTCATCCGGAGGCGGTGGGCCCCGTACTGGAATTCACTTTAGCCCCTTAATACGAGGCATGTTGATGAATTTAGATCGAAGATCGTTGCTGAAAGGTATTGGCGGCGTCCTGTCGCTGCCGTTGTTGGAATCGATAGGCTGGGCTGCGGCTAAGCCTCAGGTTCCCACTCGCTTCCTAGTGGTTGGCAATCCGTTTGGTGCGCATCCTGAGCATTTCTTCCCCAAGGATTTTGGTACGGATTTCACGATCTCACCCACCTTGAAATCGCTGGCCTGGTTGAAGGACCGAATGACAGTGATCTCGCACACGGACCACGGTATGGTCAGTGGTCACGGTCGCGAAGTTTCTTTCTTGAGCGGCGTTCTGCCCGAAGAAGCGCAAGCGTTTTCAGAAAAGAACATGTCTCTGGATCAAGTGCTGGCCCGGCATGTCGGCAACCAAGTTCGATTTCCGTCGGTCGGTGCGTCGTTGGATTCCGGTATACGGATGAGTTGGACGGCCAATGGTGTCGAAAAACTACCGATCACTGATCCACAGGAATTGTATGACCACCTGTTCCTCAATTTGACTGATCAAGAGAAAAGGCAGCGGCGTGAAATGCTGCTACGCGATGGCAGCATCCTAGACACTGTCGGTACTCAGTTCTCTCAGATCTTGCGCCGTGCCAGCGCGCGCGACCGAGATCAACTGGACCAATTCCAAACATCGGTGCGTGAACTGGAACAGTCGCTCAATGACCGCCAGACCTGGTTGGACAAGGACAAGCCACCGTTTGATCTATCCCAGCATTTCAAGGACGGCGTCACCATCGAAAGCCGCTATGACGCTATTTTCGACATGATCGGCTACGCCTTTCAAACCGATTTGACTCGTGTGGCCTCAATTGAGTTTCCCTCAGAACTGAAGTACGCCGAACTGGACGGCGTCAACCGTAGCTACCACGGCTGTACGCATAACGGCAAGCAAGAAGATGTCACTTCCGAATTGGTGGCCATCGAGTCTTTTCAGATATCTCGCTTGGCCAAATGCCTGAGAAAGCTCGATTCGATTCAAGAGCCGGGAACCGATGGCAGCATGCTAGATCACACGATCGTGCTGTTCGGCAGCGGCATGGGATACGGTGGAACACACTCCAACCGCAACTTGCCCATTATGGTGGCCGGTGGCGGATTTAAACATCTTGGCCATGTCGACGTGCGTGACGCCAGCGGCCGCAACATGCCGCTGTGCAACCTCTTCGTCACATTGATGCAACGATTTGGCGTCGAGCGCGATCGGTTCAACACGAGCACTGGAAGTTTCGATCTTCCAACCGCCTAACTCGGCTTCTTCGTTGATTGACAGCTGCGCTGCTATCGCACGGCGCTCACCGACCGTTCGGTGAACGCATAAAAGCACCAATCTCATACCCACCCATTATCTGACACAGGTTGATCGACATGCGTTTGGGGTTCATCGCCGTGCTCGGCATCTTTTTTGCCAGCCCATCAATTCATGCCAATCCGGCACTCATGCGACAACATTGCGGGCAATGCCATGGCATGGACGAAGCCGAGGGAGATTTCAAACTGGGTGCCTTGGGCAGCATTCCAGATCGGGACAACCTTGAAAGCTGGTTGAATGCCCTTGATCGGGTGCGTGCCGGGGACATGCCGCCCGAAGAAGATAGCACGCTGACCGATGCAGATCGACGCAACCTGATTGCCTATCTGCGGCAGCAACTGGAGACATTTGACCGCTCGGAAGCAGCATCGAAGCCCAACCACCGACCTCGGCGAATGAACAACCGCGAGTTTGCGCGCAGCGTGGCCGATGTGCTGCTAATCGAAGATGTCGGTACACATCTGCCGGTGGACAATTTGATCGGTGACGCCCGGCATCACGGTTTCGACACGCACAGCGCAACACTCGGCTTCAGCACCTTCCACTTGGAGCAGTACATTCGCTCTGTGCGCAAGATCGTGGATGCGACGCTTCTCTCCGGCGACCGGCCCACCGCCAAACGCTATGAAATTGCTCCCGAGCGCATCCTGGCGGCGACCACCGCACAAAACATCAAACGACCAGAACGGGCGGGAACGGCGCAGGGATTTGATTTCTTAGACCCCAAGCAGCTTGCATATTTTCAAGATTTCGAAGTCGTACCCGCCTCAGGTTGGTATCGCATCTCGGTGCTTACTTCGGCGCTGGACCGTGGACTGTACGATGCTGAAGACACTGGGATCTACGATGACGATCCCATCCAATTGCGGATTGAAATGGGTGATCGAGAGTTCGTGTACGACTTGCCGGACAATGAAGTCACGGAGATCGAACTCAAGGAATGGATGGCGGCGGGTTCCCGGCTCAAGTTTCAGCATCCGACGGATGGCCTGCGTTTGTTGGGCAACGGAAACTTCAAGTTTCAGAATCGGATTACCGCTCTGTACTACAAGAAGTACCAGCCGCAACGCTACGAAGAGCTGACCAAGACGTTTGCACCTGCCAGCAACGGACGCAAACGCGGTCCGGATGACTGGCATAATTGGGTCGACTACTGGCAGGGCCCCAGGCCTAGGCTGTTGGGGGCCACTGTCGAAGGTCCCTACTACGAGTCCTGGCCACCCAAGCGACATGTCGCGCTGCTCGGGGAGAATCCGATCATCGACAACGCACGAGACATTTTGGAACCAATTGCCCAACGTGCCTGGCGGCGGCCTCCTCGCGCGGGCGAACTGGATCGCATCTTGGCATTGGTCGAAGACGTCCATCGGACAGACGGTGTTGTAGAAGCACTGAAAGAAGGCATCGTTTCGATCCTAGTATCTCCACAGTTCCTGCTACTCAACGGTGAAAACCTAACTGCGGACGAACGTTTTGCCTCCAAGTTCAGCTACTTCATCCACGGCACGATACCTACATCGGAGTTGTCCGAAGCGGTTGCGGCCGGTGAGTTCGCGTCTCATGAGCTGATCGTGGCAAAACTAAGAGGTTTGATCTACGACGGCAAAGCAGCCTCGTTTCAAAAGGCGTTTCCTTATGCCTGGTTGGAGCTGAATGACATCAACTTTATGGCTCCAGATCCAGCCCAGTTTCATCACTACCACCGGAAACTGGTCAGCGAAGATATGATTGGCGAGGTGTTGCACCTCTTTCGACATGCAACGGAGGAGAATATCTCCGTACCCGAGCTCTTGCTGGCCGATTACAGCTTTGTCAATGCTGACTTGGCCAAGGTTTATGGCCTCGAAAACGTGCCTCAAGATTCGCGATTTCGGAAGTTCAACTTTGGCGACGGAAGACGCGGTGGCTTGATTACCACAGGCGCTTTTCTTACCTCCACGGCGGACAGCCTCTTTACGTCACCCATCCACCGCGCCATTTACGTGATGGAGAACTTTCTTGGTATCCACCCGTCACCTCCGCCTGGAGATGTCGAAATCCAAGAGCCCGATGTTCGGCAGGCAAAATCGATCAAAGAGATCTTGGCCGCGCATCGCAGTGACAAGAACTGCATGTCCTGCCACCAATTAATTGATCCGTTCGGTTACGCGTTTGAGAACTATGGACCCGACGGCAGTTGGCGTGACGTGTACACCGTTCAAGATACGCTGCTGGACGCGGAGGAACGAGAACCTACTGCTCCCAAGAGTCGGCGCGCACGTCCCAAATCTTCGACCATCGCCATCGATGCTAGTGCAGAGTTCCTCAGTGGAGCCGCCTATCAGGACATCGCTGGCTACCGGAAGTTGATGGCCACCCCGGCCAATCAGAACCGCATCGTACGCTGCTTTGTGACCAAACTGCTCACCTATGCCAACGGCGTCGAACCCGCGGCAACGGATTTCGCGGAGATTGATCAAATCCTAGACATATCAGCAGCCCATCAGCATCGAGTCGTCGAGACCATCGCGGCGGTCATCGACAGCCCTTTGTTTCGCGAACCCTAAAGCATTTTTACTTTTGGATGTGGACTGTGTTCGACATAATGAGCAACGATTTCGTTGACGACGCAGTTCATTTGTCCGTATGACTCGTGCTAGCCGGCTTTGCGCGTCAGCGATTGGGCGGACGCGGCCAGACGCCGCAGCGTGCGCGTATTCTTGTACACCAAGCCGCGCCAGTAGATCGGGTTTCGCCAGCGAGAGATTAGCTGGACATCGGGTGTGTCCCAGTCTTTGGCCGCGATACGATCCGCCATCACCGCCGGATGCGTGCCCGCGAATGGCTCGCACGTCGCCAAGTTCCAGCGATAGGCCGCGGTGTGTTGCTCTTCACCCGGCAAGACATTCCGCCCGTCGTACAAGCTGGTGAAGTAATCCATCTTGGCAGACATCTGACGGGGCGGTTTGACGTAGCCGTAGTGATACACCCAGGCCCCCGTCGGGCTGGTCCGCAGCTTGCGGTCTTGAATCCGGAAACCGCAAGCGTCTCCGTGCGAACGGACTCCAATTCCCGGGCGTACAATTCGCACTTGCCGTCGGTAGGGCAGGGGATCGCGGATACCGTAGTCGGCGCGAAAGTGGTGATATCGAAAACTCAGGCCTTCGACGCTGGGCGAATGGACCGTGGCACGCATCTTGGCGGAGATTCGATCCAGGTCATTTTCATGCAACACCTCGTCAGCTTGCAGATACACCAGCCAATCTCCTGAGCAAGCTTGCATGGCCAAATCCGTCTGTTGGGCTAATACACCACCACCCTGGCGCACCGAATCATCCCAGACCGTATCGATGATGCGCAGCTTGGGACTATCGATCGCGGCCACCAACTCGCGGGTGGCGTCACAGCTGCGTCCAACAGCGACGACCATTTCGTCGACCAGCGGCAAAGCGGAAGTAATGCTCTCCACGATTGGATAATCGTAGTGAATCGCATTGCGAACAATCGTAAATCCGGCAACTCGCATACTAGCTCTTTCGACGTTTTCAATTAGGCTGCCGCCGAGACCGTCGACAACCGACCGGCTACGGCAGCCAGTACGCGATCCACGGACAGTTCACTCATGCACCGGTGATGACCCAGCGGACACTTTCGAGCGTAGCAAGGCCGACAATCCAGCGACTGGGACAACATCGTCTCGGGCACGTTGTAAGTTCGCGTCCAGGCTTGTTCCGTCGATCCAAACAGGGATACGACGGGACGATCCAAACACACTGCGATATGGCGCGGTCCACTGTCGGTCGAAACCACTACATCCGCTCGCGCCAAGACTGCCTTGCTAAGGCCGACCGGCAACTGTTCTTGTTGGCCCATGCTGACCACCCGCGGGTGATTGGTGCGAGCGGCCATGGCATTGGCTGCATCGCGTTCACCCGGTCCACAGTGTAGAACGACTTGGCAATCTTGCTCGCTAACCAAACGTCCGGCCAATTCGGACACGTACTCGGCGGGCCAGATTTTGGACGTGTCCGCGGCCGCATTGCTGTTAATCACCACCGTTCGGCGACAGTCGTCCAAGTGCATCGTTCGCCAAAAACGCTGCCCCAGCTCGTTTTCGGAACTACTTAGGTACAACTGCATACGCCGGTCGTCCGTCGGACAACCGACACGATCCGCTAGCTTTAGGTAGTAATCCACCGCGCTGACAGGTTTCAGTTGCGTCCCGTCGCGCGGCACATCAACAGCGTCGTGCAGTAGCCAGCTGCGCCGATCCCGCGCATAGCCGACGACTCGGCCCACCCCGGCAAATTTGGAGACGGCTGCCGTCCAGAAAGAATTGCTCAACAGCAGCATCAGATTCAGCCGCTGGCGAGCAAGCGCCGGAATCAAACCCATGCGAGAACAGGTTTCTTGCCCAGCACGCCGGCGCCCCTTGTGGAACAACACCCAGTCGTTAAACCAACCATGGTGCTCTGAAGTGGACCAGAGCAGTTCGCGAATCACCGGTCGCATAATGCCCACCAGATGCGCATGTGGAAACCCATGCCGCAGCGCGCGAAGCGCGGGAGTCGCCATGCAGGCGTCGCCGAGCCAAGTCGGCAAGAACACGCCAATGCGCAGCCGAGTTGGTGCTGAGTTTTTCAAATACCACGCCTCCTTGCGAGGTGACCTCACGTCTATCGGACGCCTGGCCGATGAACAGGTTGGGAGAAGTCCCCAGAAGTATACGCAGCCCACCACCGAACCAACAAGAAGAATTGTGCCAGTGCATTTAGCAGCATTGGCGCTCCGAATGTCGTGGCTACAAACCCTTCCGCGTAAACAACCTTCGGCCCCACCAACGCGACCCAGAAACCACGAGGCGCGGCACTTGGAATACTTGTATTGAGGCGTTTGCGGGCTTTCGGCTACGATATCCGCCGATGCATTGTGCCCAAACTGATTGCAAACCAATGTGCCAACTGCGTCGACAGGCGCTGCGGAGACCTCAGCAACTAGAACAATTCACTCATTAGTGGAGATAGTTTTCGGGCGTTCTGGCAACCAATTGCGTGGACGGAACAAGCCATATGCCCGTTGCGGCTAGCACCACGTCGCCGTCGCACGCTATCCAACTTTACCACTTCGGAATCTTCTGTGAGCACGACGCTCAGCGCGCAACCTGAACGCATCTTTATCGATGCCACCTATACGATCGGCTCGGGTAAGAACTCGGGTATCGAGAGGGTCGTTCGCAATCTGCTGCGCGAACTCAAAAACCTGGGGCAAGCTGGCAGGATTCCCGAACCCAGGCTGATCGTGTCTCACGGTGGCAAATTTTTTGAAACCACTGCGGAGCAAGTAGCCAGCTTTCAAGAGACCGCCTCAATGCAGGCCAACGTGCTGAGCACCACGCCTGCGTTCTATCGCAGTTGTGCAACATCGATCTGTGGCGTCACGGGATCGAGCAAACTGCGTAAATGGCTACTACCACAGCCGGGTCATCTGGGAATCTTCAAACTCTGGCATACGTTGTGTGAAGCTGGATTGCTAAGAGACTTGGCGCGACGCAACCAGCCGATCGCACCCACTTCTCGCGACATTTTTTTGCTGCCAGACGCATACTGGGTAAATCGCTTGAGAAACAGCGTATGGCCGGCGGCGGCCGAAGCTCGGCAGCGCGGCGCCCACATTGCCAGCATTATCTACGACTTGATCCCGCTGACGCACCCCGAGTTCGTAGGCCTCAAAC
>JANQOL010000786.1 GCA_028289675.1 Pirellulaceae bacterium | reverse complement strand
GTGGTTGGATCGCCAACCACTTGAGCGCCTCGGCCAGGCCGGCCAACGCAATACGGTCTACTGACCCCACATCGCAGTAGCCGGGCATCGACTCGCAATCTCCTGGTCGAGCGATGTCACAGACGGCCTGAGGTGATTGCATCCGGACTCGGCTGTCGACGTACAGTCCCCCGATGCCCCACGGACCATGCAGCGCCTTGTGTCCGGCGAAGGCAAACAAGTCGATGTTCAAGCGTTCTAAATCGAGATCGAGCCAGCCCGCCAGCTGGGCGCCGTCCACCAACACGGGTTTGCCGGCACGGTGGGCGATTGACGAGATCTGTTCTATGGGCAGGATCTCTCCGGTGGCGTTGCTGGCTGCGGTGACCGCCACCAAACGCACATTGTCGGCGCGGACAGCCTCTTCAAAGCGATCCAGGTCGAAGGGGCCGGTGGTCGTGGGTGGAATGATCTTCAGTTCCACACCGCGCTCCACCCACTTCAGCAGCGGTCGGTGCAACGCGTGATGCTCCCAGCTGCTGGTCAGAATCCGATCTCCCGCGCTCAACGGTAAATCCGAAACCGCCACATTCAAAGCTGATGTGCAGCCGGGCGTCAACAACAATCGACTGAGGTCGGATACGCCAAAGAACTCGGCGATGGTGCGATGGTCGGCGGCAAACGTCTGCGGCCAATCTTCCACGCTCGCATCGAGTGCCGCCTGGCACGCGCGACGCACGCACTCCGGCTTGGGCCAGCTGGTGCCGGACTGGTTCAGATAGACTGAGCGCACGGCCGATCCTGGTGCGAGTCTTACGGGCGTTCCGTAGAAGTTGTCGTCAACTTCATCGATCGATCACCAAGAAGCCGTGACCGCATTGCGGATCAGGTTTGCGGATCGTTGCCCGAGGATTCCAACTGCAACGAGCTGGCGTCGCCTTCGCCCTGTTCAGGCAAGACGTCCGAACCAGATTCTTCGGGATCCACGGTTTCAATCTTCCGCAAACTGCGGCTGGGTGCTTCCGCGTCTGCCGGTCGCGCGTCTCCGAAAGTAACGGTCTCGGTCGGCGCGATGCTCGACGCCCCAACGACTGGCATCCAGCTGCTGTACCCCTGACTGATTGGGGCGGCGTACGCGTCGTAGTAGTTCAATACGACCGGCGAATGCACGGTGCGGGGAACCAATTTTCGAACCGTGTATTCCTCGTAGCGCGGCACGCGTCTAGGAACGCGTACGGTCGTGGTCACCGCTTCGGTCTCATAATACTGGACTGGGACTTCCTTCTCGATCGTTTCGAGTTTGTAGGAGGTTCGAGTCACCGTCTTGGGGCGGATCATCTCTTGCTCCACCCATTCGGTTCGGTCGACCGGAACCTTTTGTTCGACGCGACGGGTTACTGGCCGCTGCACCGTATAGGGTACTTTTCGCACCTCTTGGACGGGTTGCAGGCGGGTCACGCTGACCGGCACTTGCTGCTGAACCGTCTCACTCTTCATCCGCGTGACCTGCACGGGAACCTGCTGCGCGTAGGTTTGGGGCATCAACGACGTTTGAGGAACCGCGACCTGCACCGGGTTGGGCACGTATTGAGTTTGCGTGTAAGTCAGGCCGGGGGCCGTGTAGGGTACCCATCCCAAGCCGCCGCGCCGGTAGCCGTAACCGTACATGTTGCCCGCGTAGCCCCGCGGCAGCCATCGCAAACCATAGCGGGTGTCGCCGGGTTGATAGTACTGCTGGGCGACATACTGACCTTGGTCGACGACCGCATTCTGATACGTTGTGACGGGTTGGTAGGCCGTATACTGCTGGGTGCGATACTCGGTTTCGGTCACAGGGCGTTGCACGACCATGTTCCGAGTCTGATAAGTCGTTTCCGTAATTGGGCGGTAAGACGTGTAAGCCTCTTCGCGTTCCTGAGTCTCGGTAACGTATCGCGTCTCGTCGTAGCTGCGGTCGATCCACTCGCGTCGTGTCACCGGCCGTAGAACCGTGTAGCGTTCCTGGACAGTGCTCGTCTCCTGGACCGGACGGCTCACCGTTTGCGTGCGCTTTTCCATGCGAGTTCGCAACACAGGGCGTTGGCTCACGACCTCGCGATCTTCGTAGACCGTATCGTAGACGACGCGCAACCGACGCTCGAGCTGCTCTTCCATCACTGTTTGCGGCTGCACCGTGAATGCCGGACCGCAGATCTGTGACCAGCCCAACTGGGGAGCCAATGTGCTGGCGACCGTGACCAATACCAATTGTCGAATGCTTCGCGTCATCTTCATGCTCGTTACTTGCCAGAAACGACTATCCAAGTTGGCCCGGAGAATTCCTCCGGCAACCGTTGCTCAGGTGGCAGTTATTGTGTCCGTACTGGGTCCCATTTTCAAATCTAGGTCACAGCCGTGGAACACTCCAGACCTCCGAGCCGGCCCGGAATCGGATGTTCAACTGCGGGTTTGATCAAAGTGAGAAAACTCCCTGCCGCTTCCGGGCACTTAGTTTCTCCCTAACTTGCTTATCTATTGTAGTTTGCGCCGATCTCTTGCCTGGTTGTTGCCAGCAATTTAATCGACAAAGTCCCACAATGCGGCCCAGTACCGGACCCACCGCAATGTACGCGACCAGCCCGCAGTGCGCAAGCGCGGGATTAAGCTCGAATTTCAGATGCGAAAATAATCCGGTGGTCGGGGTCCAGTTGTAGCGTTTGGGGCGACTGCACCGGCAACGATTATTGGCCCTAGGAGAGGTCGGCCTGCAGCATCAGCTCAACCGCCTCGCGCCCCGTACATCCCACTTGAATACCGAGCTCTGCGGCCTGGGGAGTCACTCCCACGATCTTGGCATCCAGCAAGTCCTCCGGCACGACCAGTGGCACTGCGGGAGTTCCCTTGGCGATGGCAATCGCTTGGCCAAATTCGGCGGCCGTCTCCAGGTCGTAAATGCCGCAACCAACGATGCCGGCGGCGGTCAGAATGGAGCAATACTGGCCACCGTGCCAGAGTTGAGACGTGCCAATGGCTTGACCGTTTTCAAACTCCATGCTCTGTCGCTGAGCTTGAGGCAATTGAGATGAAGACATGGCAAAGACTCCGCTGTAGGCAACATTCGCTCGGCCACTGCGTCAACTTGGTGTCGACGGCACCGATTTATTCGCGTCGAGACGCAACCCGTGCCAACGCTGATGCGTACGAAAGGACAGGCCCGGAATAATGGCCGTCACGACTCTTGGGTGTGCACCAGCTCAAGATCATAGCAGGCTGCTCGGTGGCCGTCGAAAGCTCAGCCAACCGTCGAAAAGCGTAGTACGGTGAACTTGGATTGATAGAATACGGCTATGTCGAAATCCCCTCAGCAGCAAAAACTTTCCGACCGCCTGGCGTCCCTCGAGCGTGAGGTGTCGCGTCTGGCCGACTCGATGGAGCGTCTAGCGACGGCGCCGCCCAGGGCAACTCCTGCGGCGCGGCCGGGCTGGCGGCCGAGCTTGCGTTGGTATCTTGGCTTGCTGGTCGTGTTGGCCGCCATCGCCGCCTGGTTTGGAGTGGAGTTCCGCGGCAGTCAGCGTCAAGCGACCGCCGTCGATACACTGGTGTCCGAACGTGTGAAGTTAGATTTCGAACCCAATGAGAGTCTGTTGGTTTCGTTGCTACCCGGTTCACCCGACAATCCACCGCCGGCCTTGCTGCGGATGTTGGGGCACGATTTTTTTCATCGGATCAGTGATGTGGTGGTCGACGGACGCATCCGCAACGACACGGACCCGCACGTCGTTTTGAGCGCGATCAGTCGTCTTCCTTCGTTGCGCGCCCTGCAAGTCAAGAACTTCCCATTGTCGACCAAGGACCTGTCACCGGTTTTCGCGTTTCGCCAACTGGAATCCCTGAACGTTTCGCGCACCACCTTGGACAGCGGCTCGATTCGAGATGTCGCCTGGACTCGGCTGCGCTGGTTGGACGCATCGCACACTTGGTTAGGCGATCTGGCGGTCAGTGAGCTATCTCGGTGCAAGCATCTGCAATATCTGAATTTGGAACGAACAGCCATCACGGATCAATCGGTCGAGTACCTCGCCAAACTGACCAACTTGCGAGAAATCAACCTTAATCGGACTCAGATCACGCCCAGCGGCGTCACCGAGTTGGCCGACAAGCTTCCGGATTGCTACATCCAGTATCAACCATTGGTGCTATTTGAAGATGGCAGTGTCAACGTGCAAGCATGCTATCGAGGGCGGCTGACCTTTGGCAGCGAGTCACCACCCGATCCCCGGGAGTTTGAGGCCGCTCGGCCGCCGGGACGATACACGCGCAGCAATCCATTTGCCGTGTTTTAAGCGTGTTCGGTAGATCAGCCGCGATTGACGATGTTGCGACAAGGCTCGCCCAACAGCACTTGTCGCACGTTCGTTGCTCCCTTGCGGCGCATGTCGGCCAGGCCTTCTTCCGAGTAGAAGGCGGCGTGTGGTGTCAGAATCAACCGCGTGTGTGCGGGATGCTGCGGATCACGCCACGCTTGCATCAAAGGATGTTCGGGATCGGGCGGCTCCTGTTCCAACACGTCAATTCCGGCTCCCATCAAGTGGCCACTCTCCAAGGCCTTCAAGACAGCCAAAGGGTCCACGACACCGCCGCGCGCCGTGTTGATCAAGATGCTCCCACGGGGCATGCAAGCGATGGTTTGGTCGTTCATCAGGTATCGCGTTTCGTCAGAAAGTGGACAGTGGCAGCTGATGACCTGCGATTGCTCGAGCAATTCTTCAAGCGAATCCGCGCGGTGGATACCAAGGGACTTGTCGAGTCCATCGCCGGCGTACGGATCAAAAAAGGCCACTCGATAGCCCAGTGCTTTGGCGCGTAAGGCAACCGCCATACCGATACGTCCAGCACCTATGATGCCGAACTGCTGACCGCGAATGCGACGTAATGGGATGGCCAGCTCGTAGCTCCAGTTGTCCGTTCCACGCTGGCAGATGTGCGCCATCAGGTGAGTGCCTCGGGCCAGTGACAATGTCAAGGCGATAGCGGCATCCGCGACATCCTCGGTACCGTAGTCGGGGACGTTGGTAACCGCGATGTCTCGGCTGCGCGCGAAGTCCGTGTCGACATTGTCATAGCCTGCCCCACAGCGACCGACAACTTTCAAGTTTGACAACCGTTCCATCAATGGTTGCTCGATGGAAACAAAGTGAAATACCAACAGCGCGTCAGCCTCTTGAACGCGTTGCTCCAGTTCTTGGTTGTTTTTCGCATCAACCGCGACCACTTCCGCAATATCGCCCAAGATTTCTTGCTCAATCGCAAGGGGCTCGCGAATATAGTCTGTAACTACAACTTTCATCGTCGCCATGACCGGATTCCTCGTCTTACCGCGTGCTCGTGCCAAGATGTCTTGACTATCGGCCAACCAGTATGAGCTACTAGGTGGACCCCGCCATCAGCCGCACGTCTTCTCTGGATTCGGCTAATGTGAATGGTCACATGGCCTGAGCGATCCACGTTGGCATTTGCACATCTCGCCGAAAACCGGCGACACCAAGCAAAAATGCGTTAGTGTACTCGAGGCGCGGTGGACCAGGGGCGCGGCGTGCCAACGACCGACCGAGCATGCTTTGCGAGGGCACGATCGCGGATCCATGGCGCGTGGCAGCAGAGCATGGTGTGGGGCTAGGCGGCCCGAGGTAGGCTGCTGGGCAGCAGAGTGGCTTCGACGCGCGAAACGATGGCTTGCTCGATCTTGGCTCTGAACTTCTTGGCCGAATTTGGTATCCGTCCCATCAAGTGGACCTCGTCGTCATAGATTTCGGCACTCCACGAAACCACATAACCGTAGGCGGCAAATCCCACTTCGACCCGGTGGTCTTTCAAGTGCAATTGGACTTGGTGCACTTGCTGAGGGAACCTCTGAGACAGGGACGCCACCATCTGCTGGATGCGAACTACTGCCTCGTCCTGGCCCAGACAATGGGGCACTTTTGTATGGATCTCGATCATGAGTGGGCTTCCTCTCCAAACTTTCCGACTGACGTCGTTGCGCGGCCGCCAAGCGCGCCCCTCTGCCCCATCGGCTGGCTGGCAGCTGCTGCCGAACTGATTTCAACTCGGCTAGGGCCTCTCGACACCAGGATGGTTAGCAGAAGCCGGCCTCCGATGTCGAGGCCGATTGGCGCAGCGCGAACCCATTTTACGGTTAGAACTGTCCACGACTGTCAGTTACGTAAACCTGGAAATCCGCTATACTTTGGCGCCTTGAAGCGTCCAGTGTGTCGCCATGAGTTATCCACCTCTCACCCAATCGTACATGTCTTCGAATTCGGACAATTCCGCCAAGCGAGTGCCGCCTCCCGCCGCTCCGCTGCCACAATCGGAACGGGGCGCCGGGTTGGTTCCGGACGAACAGGTCGCCCATTCGAGAGCAATGGCCTTGGCTGTCGTGAAGGCGGCCGCGGAAAACCGAGGCCAGGAAATCGTGCTGTTGGATTTGACCGGGCAGACGGCGCTGTTCGACTTCTTTGTGATCGCGTCCGGATCTAGTCGTCGCCAATTGACGGCGATGAGCTCGGAGATCGACCGAGTTCTCAAGACGGACTTCAAGGAACGCCGCATGAGTGTCGCGGGCTACGAAGCCAGCCGGTGGATCGTGTTGGACTACGGTAGCTTGGTCGTCCATCTGTTCGACGAGGAGACTCGCGAGTTCTACGACTTGGAGTCACTGTGGGCGGACGGGCGGCAGGTGGATATCAGCGAGATTGTGGCTGCGGCCTCGGCCCAGATGGCCAAACTAACGGAGTAGTAACAAGGAAGTTGGTGGCGCCCACCTCATCTGTGCATCTGGGGCGTGGCCATCCTGAGCGAGTCGGCACCTCTTTCGGCAGTCATCGGTATGCAGCTTCTGTCTACTATTCGCCAGCGTTTTGAAACAGCCTTGCAGGGGTGGGTGGAGGACCCGGCCACCCATGCCGCGCGAGTGTCGATTGCCAGGGATCGTCGGCATGGCGATTACCAAGCCAACATCGCCATGCCGCTGAAGAACGAACTCGGGCAGCCGCCCCAGCAGATCGCACAGCAGTTGGTCGATCGACTGTCCATACTCGATGTGTGCCACCCGCCTGAAATTGCCGGTCCCGGATTCATCAATCTGAAACTGACCGACGCATTTCTGGGCGATCGACTAGCGTGCGTTGCGCGCGACGAGCGGCTGTCCGTGGGCCAATCTGCGTCCAAGACGTACGTCATCGACTATTCCGCGCCGAATGTCGCCAAGCCGATGCACGTAGGCCACATCCGGTCCACCGTCATTGGAGATGCGCTGGCTCGCATTCTGCGTTTCCTGGGGCACCGGGTCATCGCCGACAATCACCTGGGGGATTGGGGCACTCAGTTCGGAATGATCATTTACGGCTACCGCCACTTCGCGGACTCGGCTGCCTACGCTCAAGATCCGGTGGCGGAACTCAGTCGCATTTACCGGATCGTGCAAGCCGTTATCGGCTATCAAGCCGCAGAGCCAAAGTTGTCGGCGGCTCAGCGGCGAGTCGAACAGGCCCGGGAAAAACTACAGACTGTCGAGAGCTTGGCCGACGACGACCCTCAGCGAAAAAAGAAACTGAAGGCCGCCAACAAGGAAGTGAAGTCCGCCCAGGAAGCCGAACGGACGCTGGCCGAACGCGTGGCTGCCGTGCAAGCGGATCCAGCGCTGGCTGGCATCGCCGACAAGCATCCTGAGTTGGAGAAGCGTGCCCAGGCGGAAACGGTCAAGTTGCATGCTGGTGATCCGGAAAACCTAGAACTATGGAAGCAGTTCTTGCCAATTTCGATCGCTGAGATCGATGCGATCTACCAACGGCTCGACGTCCATTTTGACTACACATATGGAGAGAGTTTTTACCAACCTCTCTTGGCCGGCGTGGTGGAGCGATTGCTGGAACAGGGACTGGCGGAGGAAAGTGATGGAGCAATCTGCGTCTTCCTGGATGGATTCGACGCACCCATGATTATCCGCAAAAGAGATGGGGCCTTCCTGTACGCGACCACTGATTTGGCGACCATTGACTACCGCATGGAGCACTTTCAGCCCGATGCGATGTTGTACGTCGTCGATCACCGGCAGAGCGAGCACTTTGAAAAACTGTTCAGCGCGGCACGCAAGATCGGCTATGAAGACATCGAGCTGCGCCACATCAGCTTTGGCACAGTGTTGGGTCCTGACGGTAAACCCTTCAAAACGCGCAGCGGAGACGTGGTCGGCCTCGGTTACTTGTTGGACGAAGCCGTCGAACGCGCGTTTCAAGTGGTGTGCAATCCCGAGCGTTTGGAACGAGCTGGCATGCAAGACATGTCCGACCAGGAAAAGCGACAGATCGCGGTCACCGTCGGTCTGGGAGCCATCAAATACGCCGATCTATCACACAATCGCACCAGTGACTACAAATTCGACATCGACGAGATGGTTCAGCTGGAAGGAGATACGGCTGCTTACATCCAGTATATGTACGCGCGCAGTCAGAGCATCTTGCGGAAGTCGACGGTCACTGTGGACTGCCAACAGTTGCAAGCCGAAGACGTTGTACTGCAGGCACCCGAAGAGCGCGATTTGGTATTGCAATTGATCCAATTCGAAGACGCCCTGCTCCAGTCGGTGGAGGACTACTATCCCAGCTTGTTGGCCGCATACCTGTTCGGTCTAGCGAGACAATTCGCGACTTTCTTCGAACATTGCCACGTGCTGAATGCCGAGTCAGAGTCGCTGCAACGAAGTCGACTGGCCATCTGCCATACCACTGGTCGCGTCTTGCGTCAAGGTCTGAAGCTGTTGGGAATCGACGTCGTAGATCGCATGTAGGCTGTCTGAGTAGACCAGCCTGACCGGCGTCGTGCAGAATTAATCGCACCCTGGACGTCCGCACCATGGCCGTGAAACCATTGGACTATTGGTTAGCGGCTGGACACGCCAAATGGGGGCGTGTCGTTAACAGCGGTGGCAAGTTGCTGAGCTTACTAGCGTTTCGGCTAGTCACTCGACGCCAAACGCAAATCGTCGGGATTGGCAAAGTTTAGGAACAGCGACAAGAAACGACCGCCTGGAGTGCTGAGTGCGGTTCGTAAATTCTTCAAGATTGCGTTGTAGTCTTGCACCTCCTGCGCCAACGCCGTCGAAGCCGACAGCAGTCCTGGCTGTTTCGACATCAGCTGCTCCAGTTCTTGAGCGGCGTCGTACTGTAAATGCAGTTGAGCTGAGGTCCGAAAGCGATCCACGGCCAGTCGAAAACGCTCGCCAAACTCCATTTCAATTTTTCGTTGGTCCACGCCACGGGCGACTGCCAGCTCAGCTTGACGATATCGCTCAGAAAGGCCCGCGGCCAGATTTCGCCACGAAGCTGTCGAGGCGGCCCGAGCCGCGTCAATGCGATTGTAGCTCCACAGCGTATAGCTAATGCCAGCGCCAACCAAAATCAAAGTGCTCAGCACCACTGCAGTCAAGGAACGTCCCGACATGCCCGGTGCCTGCTTGGCTGGACCGTTGTGCTCTACTTGTGATTCCATGGCTCTATCAAGTTGGTGTGGGGAGGCCGCTCAAACTGCGATGGCCCTGGCCGCTACGTGGGGCGTGAATGCCGAAAGCTGGTCGGTTCGCAGCTGCCTGAGTTATTGTCCATTGCTTCCAGTTTAGGTACTCGGGCTACCCTTGGCGAGGTAACCTGACCGAGCGCAGATCGCACCGCATCGAAACACGTTTCGTTAATGAAATGCATACTCGAAGTGGCCGACACGATGACGCTCGCAAAACTAGAACGCGGCCAGCAGACGCCCACTTGAGCGAGTCCCGTCTGTTTTGTGTGCGCTGATAATCCGCAGAGATCTCAAGCAGAACTGTCCGAGGCATGGTTGGTGCAGCGCACGCACATCGGTCCCGGCCCATGCCAAGCCGCGGCTTGATCTCTGTAGAGGGGTAAGTATTGAATCGCGCACCAAGCGTTAAAACAGCGAAAAAGACCTCTTGGCATATGAGATTAAGTCAGAGTCCTTTCGTACTCAGCGTTTCGTGTACTTCAAAGCCCAAGCCCCAACTTCGCCTTAAAGAGAAGCCAAGCGACCGCACGGTGACTTGTTTTTGAGTAGTCGATCCACACGGTCGCAACATAAATGAGTGCTTGGGTTCCAGCCGCGACTAGCAGTTGATATCGGGTACCCTTTACTTCGTCACACGGCGGCAACGTTGATGCTGGAAAATGGTGCCGATCTGCGGAGCCTTCAAACCTTCTTTGGCCACGCGAAGCTGACCACAACTCAAATCTATACTCACGTCGCCATCGAACGCTTGAAAGAGGTTCACGCCAAGACACACCAGCACGGCCCGACAATTCGAAGTTGGGCAGCTAGCTGCAACCACGACAAGTCAAGCCATCCAGGAGTCGGCGCTGCTGGTCAAGACTCACTAAGAACCCTGACCAGCAGAGTTCGGTTACTATGACTTTGGACAATTACGAGATCGCCAGCGTCTATGAATTGGCCGTTTTCTGCTTGAGCTTCGTATGTTTTCCCGCCAATTTCAACAAGTCCTAACGGGCGCAATGGCGATACGACTTTGGCTTGCTTCGACGTGAAATCAGCTATTTCACTTGGGGGCGCCGCCACGTCGGGAGTTGGCAGCGCGAGCCCACTTTGTATCGGCAGGCCAAGAATTCGCTGCCTCAGGCAATAGAACGGAAACCATAAGAACAGTATCGCAACCACCTCAATGCCGGGGCCGACGTTATCACTACCATCAGATTCTGGCAGCATCAACAGCAATGCAATACCTAAAACGACGACTAAGGCGAGAGCACTCAAGTGCAACAGGGAATAGCCCACACCAACGAAGACGGCAAAAACGCAAGCGATCTTTACAACGATCCCCAATAGCCGCGAGAACGTCCTTGGGATTTGGTTTTGTTTCGACAAGAAAACCCAACCGATAGATACGGCATTTACGATCAAATATGCAAGTAAAAGAAGAGCTGTATCTTCTATCGACATGGGCAATTGACTTAAACGCAATTGTTTTTGTGTGCAACGCCTAAAGGCTACATGAGATTTTCACATTCGAGCAGATGATGCTTTAGAATCGTGAGATGTCCATTCTACTCGATTCGCATTGCTCACGACACTTCTTCTTCACTTGCGGCCGTGCGGGAGCTAGAAGGTGTGCAAGGGATTTCGGATCTCAGCCCAAGGCCGATTCTGCAAGATTTTTCGCTCGCTCATCAAGCCATCGCCTCTTCAAACGCGCGTTCATCTACGAAGTCTGAAGTGGTCCCCAATTCTTGGACCACGAAGGGCGGATTCTAAGATAGCCAGATCATAGGTAGTTCTAGTTGTGGATCGGTTCGATAGTTGGTTGTTGGTTATGCAGCAAGTCCCGCTGCATGGTAGACACTGGCTGGCGTTTGGCCGTCCAGAGCCTGATGAGGTCTTTCGTTGCAATAGAAGTCAAAGTCCTCAGCCAGGCTACTTCTCAGTTCGGCCACGCTGGAGTACCCCTTGAGATAGACTTCCTCGTATTTCAGTGTTCGCCAGAGTCGCTCGATGAATACGTTGTCCAACGCGCGGCCTTTGCCATCCATGCTGATCAGAATGTTGCGATCTTTCAACTTGGACGTGAAGGTCAAGCTGGTAAATTGCGATCCTTGGTCAGTATTGAATATCTTTGGTTCATCTCCGGCGCACTCGAACGCGTCCAGCAAAGCCTCAACGCAGAAACTGCTGTCCATTGTGTTCGACAGCTCCCACGAGAGCACGTGCCGACTGTACCAATCAATCACCGCAACCTAGTACATGAAGCCTTCACTCATTGGGATGTACGTGATGTCGGCGCTCCAAACATGGTTGGGATGCGAGATGTCCATTCCTCGAAGCAGGTAGGGATATACGCGATGTTCTCGATTGACGATGGTCGTCTTTCGCCCCCGGAAAAACGGCCTCCAAACCTATCAACGATATGAGCCTGCGAATACGTTTCTCATTCACCTTGTAGCCCTGCAGTCGAAGCCAAGCAGTCATCTGGCGGCGTCCAGAGAACGGGTAACGCAAGTGCTGCTCGTCAATCAGCCGCATCAACTCAAGGTTCTCGGACGTTTCACCAGCTGGCCGGTGGTAGTACGTTGAGCGGGATACGCCCAAGAGCTCGCATTGGCGGCGCACGCTCAGTTGTCGGTGATCGGCGTAAGTCATGCGGCAACGCTCACGAGTCGAGGCCGGTAGATTTTTTTTCAGCCACTCAAGTTCCATCTTGAGCTTCTCAATCTCCTGGTAAAGTTCGTTTTCGCGTTCCTGCGCCTCGTCTGAACGTCGTGTTGAGACGCCCCGTTCGAACAACTCTGGCAGGCCTTCCTGGGCGACCCGTTTCCACTGGTGGATCTGCGTCGGATGCAACTTGAAATGGCTAGCTAACTGGCTGGCCGTCTTCAGTTCCTTCAGTGCAGCCAAAGCTGCCCTTGGCCTTGAAATCCGCTGTATGAGACTTGCGCCGCTTCGGCATGAATCACTCCTTTGATCCAGCAAATCAAGGCACATACCATACAGATTCAAAGCATCTCGGAGTAGCTTATTCCGTGGTCCGAGAACTGGGGACCACTTCAGATTGCACGCTTGTAGATGGCCAGCGCACTAAGCTTGAAGAGACCTTCTACTTCGACGACGACAGCGATCCGGCGACACCCGTCGTTAGTTGTCCGTATCGATTGCTCACGTGACATTCGCTTCTAGTGAATTGGTTTCTAAACGACTACGATTGAGTTTTGGAGTATTTGTCTAAGGGCGTTTAGAGACAGGGGCACGAGAGGCGTTTTGGTATAATCGCAAATCCAGTTCTTAGGATACGCCTCAAGAGTGAATTGAGGCAGTGCGAAACTCGGTTGGAAGTCTCCTGGCTTATGGATGCAGATCGCGATGGCTTCGATGAGTTGCTGAAGCTCGCTTCGGGTGGGTGCAGCAACGCTCGCAGCGATCTGCTTGCTGCCTTTCGCGGACGCATTCGGAAGATGGTCGACCTGCGGATGGATCGGCGACTGCAAAGCAGAGTTGATGCATCGGATGTACTGCAGGAAGCGACGCTGGAAGCTCACAAACGGATGGACGAGTACTTCGCGCAGTCCGATCGCATGGACTTTTTTCTTTGGCTGCGTTGGATCGCCAATGACAAGCTGATCGATGCGCAGCGTCATCACTTGGGGACGCAGAAACGGAATATCGGGCAAGAAGTTTCGCTCTATGCTCGACCTGTCGCAGAGGCGACGTCGTATGTGCTGGCCGAGCATCTACTGGGTAGGCTGCAGCATCCTTCTGAAGCCATCCGTGCGGCAGAGATCCAGGTTGCCCTTGAAAAGGCAATCAATAGTCTAGAACCTGTAGATCGTGAAGTCTTGGTACTACGACATTTCGAAGAGCTTTCCAATCGGGAAACGGCGGAAGTTCTCGGGCTCAAGAAGTCTGGTGCGAGCAAACGTTATGTGTCTGCCCTCGCATCGCTGAAGGATGTTTTGGAGGAGGTGCAGCTCTTCTCGGAGTATTTCGAGAGTAAGTAGCGTTTCATGGCGTTGAATCCTCGAACGCTTCGCGAGCTTGCTGCAACCAAGATAGGTACGTTCCCGAGTCGCGAAACGCTTCGAAGACTTCCTGTTCCATATAGCGACTTAGATGCTCTTCATTGGCAAAACGATTGCCTTCCACTGCGGCAAGTAAAGCCTTAGCTGTTTCGTCCATGAATCGTTGTTTCGCTTCGGAGCTGTTGGATTCGTCCTTTGCGGAGAGGGCTTGGATTGCATTTAGTCGCGCAAGTTCCATTTGCATGTGTGGATTCTCTAGCATCTCGTTATCAAGCGAATCCACAAAAGGCTGGATATCACCAAGGCTGTCCACGTCTTGGGCGACACGCACCAAGAGTGAACGAGCGCTATTCAAGACTCTGCGAAACTCGCTTGGGGCAAGCTCTATCGCTCGTTCTAAAAGCGGAGCAGCGGCCTGCCAATCTGATTCCAGAATCCTCAAACCTGCCTGCTGAAAGTAGGCCACTTCAAGCTGTCGGATTACCTGCTTGTTACCTTCTGCGCGTTGAAGCGTCGCTTCACCCACATTAATGCCGGTTGTCAAAATATCGGCTGCGTCTTCCGTGTCGCCCAGTTCCTCGACAAGCTGAGCCAAAGCACTGGCCGTGTTACAAACGGCCAAGCCAACTTCTACGAGTTCGCCGTTGTCGGCATAATCGTCGCGTGCCTGTTCGTAGGCTTCGGTGAGAATGCTGCGTGCCTGCTCCAAATCACCTTGGTCTGCCAAGTTGCCCGCTAGGTCCGATTGAAGCCGTCGTAGGTCACTCTTGTAGCGAGGATTGTTGGGAGCCGTCTCGCACACTTGCTTGGCAAGCTGCACTGCCTCGCGCATGTACTCAGTCGCTTCCACCCCTCGGTCCAACCTATTGAGCGCGAGTGTCAGGTTTTGAAGTACTCGTGCAAGCCGCATCCGTTCTTCGGTGTCCTCCGGGCGTTTTTCCACCAGCTTGCGCCGAATCGCTTCAGACTCTTTGTAACACTCGAGAGCTTTGAGATAGTTCTCCGTCTCCCAGTGGGCTGAGCCCAAGCTAGTCAAACATCCAGCCTGCTCCTCCTGGTAACTCAGGCCGAGCGGGAAGTCTTGGACAAGTTGCTCAAGGATCTCAAGAGCCTGCTCGTTGTATCGGATGCATGCTTCGCTGTCCGCCAAGCGATTCTTCATCAGGGCGATGTTGGCGAGTTGATTGGAGGCATACCAACGCGTTTGTGCACTCTTAGGCTCAAGCTGAAGGCCACTTTGAAACGAATCAAAACTTGCCTGGTAATGCTCGATCGACTCCTCGTAGTTACCCAAGCCGGTGTTGATTGCGCCGATCATACGGTGGGAGAGACCAAGTTCATCAAGGTAGTCTTTCTCCATGAGGTCTTGCTCGGTTGCATCGGTGAGCAAGAGGTTGCGACTGGTTTTCGCTACCGCAAGCGCTTCCTTTAGATCCCCCCGGTTGGCC